>CAYYBU010000355.1:0-4383 GCA_964469945.1 uncultured Planctomycetaceae bacterium | reverse complement strand
GCTAAGGCTGGTCACGACGGTGGGGTTCGTGTGGCTAGTGCCCGCGAGCACGCGCCCCAAGCTGATGCCGCTGTTGGTGAAGCTGCGCTCGGCAACGAAATTGATCGTGTTCGAGGTACTCGCACTGAGCGAGTCGCTGGAGTCGGCCACGTTGAGCGTGAACGTTTGGCTTCCGACCGTGAGGCTAGTCTCGGCGCCGGTCAACGTCGTGCCCATGCTGGCCGAAAGGGCGGTGCCAGTCGCAGGCGACGGGGTGAAGGAGACAGGACTGCTGGTTGTCGTCCAGCCGCCGCTCATGGCGAGGTTTCCGGTGTTAGTCAAGGTATAGGTGACCGTGGTTCCATCGCCAGCGCCGGTACCGACCAAAGCGCGGCCCGTGGTCGACGCAGCGGTGCCGGAGAGGCTGAGGCCGGCGGCGGGAGTTGGGCCATTGGCGGGGGTGACGATGCTGATCGCGCCGAGGAGGCCCGGCGCGGCAGTCGTATAGCCGCCCGTCAGTGTACTCGACGCATATTGGACTGAGTTGGTCGCAGTGCCACTGGAAAGGTCAACGCTCTGCATCCACTCTGAGCCCGGCGTGTTACCATTGGTATACGCGATCGGAATTGCGTTGATATTTGCGGCGGCACCCGTGTTGCTGGCGCTAAAGGTAAAGCTGAGTTGGCCCAGAAAAACCTCCGCGTACGAACTGCCGCTGATCGTCACCGTCGCAACGCCATTGACCGCGTTTGGGTCGGGGTTCGAGGTACTGTAATTCAGGTAGCTGAAGTTTGAAGCCATCGGGTTCTTATTACCCGCCGCAGCGTAGGCCGCGATGAAATAGTCCGCCGCTACATCGCCGCTGGTTGGTGTCCCCAGATTGGTACCACCGTTGGCAGCAGTAACCGTATAAGTGCCGGTCGGGCCGGTCCCGTTCGCGTTGTAGTTCTTCCCTGCGGTGCCGTCAACGGTCGCGGACATGTTGCCGACTAGCGGGTTAGTGCCGGTGTCCGTTCGAGCAAACGCCAATGTCGCCGACCCAATGCCGACGGCCGCGTACGGGTCGCCGTAACCCGTGGCAAGCTTGTGCGAAAGGGAATCCACGACCTTAGCATTGTTGTGGAAGTTGCCGAAATGGTTGCTGCCCGTGCCGCCAGTGGGCAAGTAGCCGCCCGCTGCGGCACTGGCGTACGCCGGCGACGAGAGCGTTCCGCTCGTGCTTGACGTAGGCGCGGCCAGGGGATGGTAGGTACCACCGCCGGTGTTAGTAATCGACAGCGAGGCATAACTATTGATCTGGTTGCCCGCGTCCAGGACATCCGCGTAAACGTTCATCGTGATCGTGACTTGGTCGCTCCCGTCTTGGGCCACCACATCCGAGAGGAAGTTCGACGTGAAGGTGACCGTCTTGTTGTTGGCGCTGACGGTGTAGTCGTCGGGCTGGAGGTTAGCATCGCCATCGCTGACCCCTCCCGACGCAACCTGCATGTCGTAATACAGGCCCGTCACGGCGGCACGCGACTGAGAGACCATGGCCGTGCAGAGCAGTGCCAATCCGACGCCAAATAATCTTGCAACCTTCATGTCACGATCCCTTTTGGTTAACCAACAGTTATATTGCGGTGTTGAACGGTATTACAGTCGATCAAGGCCGGCCTCCTAGGCTCGGCCGGAATGGGTTCAGGAACTAGCGACGGCGGAGGCGGGCCAAGGCATAAGCGGCCAAGGCAGCGCCCAAAAGGATGAATGTGGAGGGTTCCGGGACGGCCGCAAGGTGGCTACTGGCCGGCGTAGCTGCAAACACTGCACTCGCACCGGCGGCACTGGTGGGAAGGGGAGGGAGCCCACCACCTGACGCTTCGGCGTACGCGGTAGCCCACGCCTCATAACCATCGCCGTCCAAGATTCCGATCGAACCCTCGTGGAGGTAGTCGCCGTACTGCCAGAACTGGCTTGCGGGAATTGAGCCGCCACCCGCGAGGATCGCATAACCAGTGGCCCACGCCTCGTAGCCATCACCATCAAGGACACCGTTAATGCCCTCAAAATACGGGTCGCCGACGTAGGTTGCCGCGACGAGTTCGGAGGCTGACGAGACCGGGGTGTTATTGGGGCCAAACGTACTGAAGGCACCGTTGCTATTATCGTAGAAGCCGACTGTGATCGCGCCACCGCTGGCCTGGGCGGCGCTGCTCACGATCCCTGACGTGGCACCATTAGCCCCGTCCTGGACGGCGGCGGCCACGGCGTTGCCACCGAAGACGACAGGTCCGCCGGCCGCGGTCGCATACTGGGTCTGAGGCACCGTATAGGTGGTACCGGCGGTGTTGGTCAGGGTGGTGGTAGCCGTCGAGAAGACGAGGGCGGCGTTGCCCTCAAGCACGAAGAGCCCGTTGCCACCGCCGCCGGTAGTCCAGGTGCCGTTGATCGGTGTGTTGTTGACAGCCGTGTACAGCGCGTTGCTTGTAAGGGTCGGCACCCCATAAGCTGCGTCGAGGACAAGAGGGGCCGGGCTGACAAAATTGAGTTCCACTGACTGCAGGGTGGTGAGGTCATAGGTGGAGCTGCCGTCGAACTGGACGACGGTGGTCTGGGCCGCGGCTGGCCCGGCCGCCAGAGCGATGCCGCCGAGAACCGCCAGAACGAAAAGGATCTTGCTGCTCTTTACCGTCTTCATTACAACGCTCCCTGATTTTCTTGAGTGATCACTCATGTGCTTAGCACTAGCGGCCACGGTCGCAATACCGAAGGGTTTTCCAGGAATTTCCCGACTTCGCGAAAGCCGGATTCATGCGACGGG
Organism: uncultured Planctomycetaceae bacterium; assembly: GCA_964469945.1. GTDB lineage: Bacteria > Planctomycetota > Planctomycetia > Pirellulales > Thermoguttaceae > CAYYBU01. Next base: position 1,604 of record CAYYBU010000355.1, on the reverse strand, counting down.
GTCGAGACATAGTTTTAGAATACCAAGTGTTGCGAACGTGTCAAGGATTTTGCAAGGCCCAAAATCCGGGAATCCGGAAATCTCCCTCGCCGCCCGACTTCATTTCCTTACTGGCACAGTTCACACAATCGTCACAACCGCGATTCTCTCATAGAACGAAAACGGCGTCAAGCAATTGACACGATATTTTTTTTGAATGGACAAAAAGGGGCGATTTCTGCCACCTGCGGGGGAAAGATGTCGGCGGAAATAACCCACGGGAGGGGTTGTTCGGTCATGTAAAAACGGCCCCGGGGGAGCGGTGTGTACGGGCGTATATTGAAAGCAGTGCTAGCAACGGTGAACGCAAGTATAGATCGGGGGGCGGTCGGCAAGTGGACGTATGTATAGAAAAGAAAAGGAGCCACGGATGAGTACGGATCGAACACGGATGACGGACAAAAAGGGGACCGAGTTGGGGCGGTCGATTAGCCCGGATTATTCATGGCCCAATTGAAGCCCGAAGCGCAAGCGAGGCCCGGCCAACAGGTTAACCTCGCTTGCGCTTCGGGCTTCAATTCGACACTCCGCGCCGACACGCCCGGGGCCATGAATCATCCGTGGCTCCCGTTGTCTTCGTCCCTTAATTGAGCGAGGGATCGGGCGGGACGTGCTTCAGATGCAATAAGGAGGCCAGGCCCGGATTGGGTAGCGATTGCCACAACCGCTGCCAAAGATCGGGCAGATCGTCGAAGACCAGCGCGACGGCGGCCGGCACGGGGCGCCAGGCCCCTTGGGCCAATTCGGCTTCGAGCTGGCCGGGCCCCCAGCCGGCATGGCCGACGAAGAGCTTCAGCGGGCTGTCGGCCTGCTGGACGAGGGCGTCGAGGTGCGGCTTTTTCGCGGCAAAATAGACGCCGGGGACGATTTCCACCTCGGCCAGGGCGGCCTGGTCGTGCAGGGCCATCAGCGGGCCGGAAACGGGCCCGCCCAGGTGGACGGGCTGCTGGCAGGGGCACGGGGGTTGGCCCAATTCGTGCCACAATTCCCGCACGGTCTTGCTGGTGGGGCGATTGAGGATCACGCCCAGGGCCCCCTGATCGCTGTGCTGGATGAGCAGGACGACCGTTTTGGCGAAATTGGGGTCCACGAGGTGCTCGGACGCCAGCAGTAGTTGACCTTCGAGGGAGTCCATGGGAAGGAGGTCTTGGAGCAAGTTCATGGAGTTCGTGGGGAAGATGGCCGCAGTTTAATCTTTGCGGGGAGATGGCGATAGGGAAGGAGGAAAAAAGGTAACCGTTCACCGGCGGGGAAGAAGGGGACAGGTCCATGTTTTCGGACCACGTCATCCCTGCAAGTCGGCCTCAGCGGCCGAAAAATGGACCAGTCCCCGCCCGCCCGGTGAACGGTTACGAAAAAAGGTTGTAGCCACAGAGGACACGGAGAACACCGAGGAGACAGAACAGACGGCGATCGAGAAATGGAAGAAGAGATGGGCCGCAAATCAGGCGAATTACCCGCATGAAGAAAGGGTGGAACCACAAAGGCACAAAGACACAACGGTGAAGGAAGGGGGACGAGGGGAAACGGAGAAAGAGGATGGAAGGACGAAGCATAGGCCCCAT
>CAYYBU010000354.1:0-4383 GCA_964469945.1 uncultured Planctomycetaceae bacterium | reverse complement strand
GGTTCTCGTACCAGGCGAGCTGGTTCTTGCGGCCCCCGATGACCACCAGATCCAACCGGTGTTCGGGTCTGGTTATGACGGGGGCCGACGCTGGCAACGCCTCGGCAACCGCTTCTCAACTACGGCCGCACCACGGTCCCGATCCGGTGCCTCGACCTCGCCGTTTTGGGCGACCTCTTCGTCGCACTTCGATCTGCCTCTCCGCACTCGCCTCCGCCGGCCGCCAGACCTGCATTTCCATCGCCGTGCTGACCATACCGTTCCACCCGGGATCAAGTCGCCCGTGAAAGCCAGTGTATGGACCGGCATAGCTTGCATAACTATTTACGGCATAAGGACGTGTCAGGAGTCCACCTGGCATTTCCGGCATGGGGCCCCGCTCGGCCTGAGTGCCAGCTTGATGCCATCGGGCCACGACTTTCACCGGCAGCCGCAGCTTCGCCTCCGTCGCCGTATGCCCCGCCGCCTTCATCGCCGGTGAAGATGCTTATAAAGACGGGTAGAGGCACCTCGCCCTGCCCGCAAAACCTCGCCCGGCAACGCTTTCGACAGGGCTTCCCGCAAGGGTGTCTCCCGCGTTTGGCTGACAGCAGCGATATCGCTTGCTTGCTAGGGCACTCGCACGCTGGCCCCCCCTCTACGGGCGTCCGCGATGGCCCTTTTTCCCCCACCACAGCGTTGGCCCGCAGAAAAACCGGGAAAAACGTCTGCGAAAAAGCCGCAAAACGCTTGCACAATCGGCGGTGGTGCGTAAATTAGGGGGTAAGTGGATCGCAACCAGACAGATCCCCGGCCCGCCCATTCACCTCGGCTAATAGAAGCAGCGCTATGTCCCCCGCTCATTCGGCCCGCCCCGGTCTGTTCGGGACATCGCGCATTTTCCGCCTCCCTCTCTCCCTTCGGCAGCGCGTTGCGGCGCTACCCTCCTGGTTCCGCCTTTCCATGCCGCTCTTGGCGTTTGTCGCCGGTGCGGTAGTGCTCTCGTGGACAAACGGGACAACCGCGGTTGCGACCAGCCCATCATGACCGCCTCGAACATCCACTATGAAATCGCCGATCGCACTCGCGCCACCGCTGCGGGCGGCATCGGGGCCATGCACCTGCTGGTTCGGAAGCTCGGGCTCGACGAGTCCATCAACCGAAGCCTCGACTTGCTGAAGATCCATCTGCCTTACCACGACTCCGACCACGTGCTGAACATCGCCTACAACCTGCTGGCGGGCGGAACGCGTCTGGAACACCTGGAACTGCTCCGCCACAACGAAGCCTTCCTCGACGCCCTGGGCGCCCGCCGCATCCCCGACCCCACCACGGCGGGCGATTTCTGCCGCCGTTTCGATATGGCCGCCATCTTCCGCCTGCAGGCGATCTTCAACACGACCCGCTTGAAGGTCTGGCGGCAGCAGCCCAAAGCGTTCTTCGCCGAAGCCATCCTCGATGCCGACGGCACCATGGTCGAAACGACCGGCGAGTGCAAGCAGGGCATGGACATCAACTACAAGGGGCAGTGGGGCTATCACCCGCTGGTCCTCTCGCTGGCCAACACGGGCGAACCGCTCTTCGTCGTCAATCGGCCCGGCAGCCGCCCCAGCCACGAACACGCGGCTTGGTATTTCGATCAGGCCATCGCGCTGTGCCGCAAAGCGGGCTTCAAGAAGATCACGTTGCGCGGCGACACGGACTTCACGCAGAGCGAGCACCTGGACCGCTGGGACAAGCAAGGCGTGCGGTTCGATTTCTTGCTGACTAAACAAGAGGGCGAAAAACATCAGTCGGGGGATCTAGTCTGGCGCAAGAGCGGGTGGGGCATCGCGCGTGCGGAAGCGCCGATTGCAAAGGGCGCAAAACTGCTGGTTTATTGGCGTCTTACGGACCAAGAGGGACTTACTGTGGCGAACAGCTTTGTCAATTATCGAATTGCCTGTCGGAAGTACGCTGACCTTGTCAGACTTGATACCGCTTTGCGGGCGATGTGAGCGTGATTATGCCAATCGGAAAAAGCAATGAACTGAATCTGGATCGCTCGCGCGGAACCCTCATAGGCCTCGCCGTGGGCGATGCCCTCGGTGCCGCCGTCGAGTTCGAGCCGCCGGGCAGCTTTCCCGAAGTGACCGGCTACCGTGGCGGCGGTCCCCACGGCTTGGCCCCCGGCGAATGGACGGATGACACGAGTATGGCTTTGGCCCTGGCCGCCAGCATCGCCAGCGTGGGCTGGAACCTCGACGACCAGGCTCGGCGGTATCTTGCTTGGTACGAGAAGGGCTGGTACTCGGTCAACGGTCGCTGCTTCGACATCGGTATGACATGCCGCAGCGCCCTCAGTCGTTTTGCCAGGACAGGGGACGCGAAGACCTCCGGCGATCCCTCGGAGCACGCCAGCGGCAACGGCTCAATCATGCGACTGGCCCCGGTGCCGATCCGCTATGCCCGCCTATACCCCGACCGGCTCCTCGATCTGGTCCAACTGCTTACGACATCGAGCCTACCAACCCACGCCAGCCCACAGTGCTTGTCGGCATGCGCGTACCTGGGGATGGTTCTGGCCGCGCTGATGCAGGGAATCGACCGCGAACAGGTTCTGGATGCGAATTGGAAGGGATTGCGGGATCTGAAGGAAGTCCATGCTTTCCATCGCGAAATCGCCGATGTGGCCGAGGGGAGCTTCCGTCGTAAGAAACCACCCGAGATCGTCGGCAGCGGCTACGTCGTCAAGAGCCTGGAGGCGGCCCTGTGGGCGTTCCACGACGCCAAGGACTTCCGGGAGGCTGTGCTACGGGCCGTGAACCTGGGCGATGACGCCGACACGACCGGGGCCGTCTGCGGCCAACTTGCCGGGGCGTACTGGGGCGAGTCGGGGATTCCTGCCGAGTGGCGGGAAGGATTGGCAAGGCCGGAGATGATCGAGAAGGCCCTGGTCGGACTATTGAAATTGCCAGCGTGAACGAGCAATATAGAAGATTGCAACGTCTGATCGCTATACCACCACGGAGATCCCATCCATGAACCGCCCCATTGCTTCCCTCTTCCTGGTCCTGACCGCGTCCTGCACGGTCCTGGCCGCTCCGCCGAAGAAACCCAACATCCTTTTCATCGTCGCTGATGACTTGGGCTACGCGGATGTGGGATTCCAGGGCTGCAAAGACATCCCCACGCCCAATGTCGATGCGTTGGCCACTTCCGGCATACGCTTCACCAGCGGTTACGTGTCGGGGCCATATTGTTCGCCGACGCGCGCGGGCTTGATGACGGGTCGATACCAGACCCGTTTCGGGCACGAGTTCAATCCCGGCGACAACGACGGCTTGCCCCTGAGCGAGACCACCATCGCCGACCGCCTCAAGGCAGCGGGCTACGTAACCGGGCTGGTCGGCAAGTGGCACCTTGGCGCGTTACCGCAGTTCCATCCGCAGAAACGCGGTTTCGAGGAGTTCTTCGGGTTCCTGGGCGGTGCCCATGACTACTTCCGCTCTGCCGGTATCCTGCGCGGTACGGAACCCGTGAAAGACCTCGATTATACGACCGACGCCTTTGGCCGCGAGGCCGTGGCGTTCATCGAGCGGCACAAGGCCGAGCCGTGGTTCCTCTATCTGGCCTTCAACGCCGTGCATACGCCCATGCAGGCCACCGATGATCGTCTCGCCAAGTTCCCCGGCATCGAAAACAAACAACGCCGCACCTACGACGCGATGACGCTCGCTTTGGACGACGCTGTCGGCCCTGTGCGCAGAAAGCTGGCCGACGCCGGGCTGGAGCAAAACACGCTGATTCTGTTCATCAGCGACAATGGCGGCCCTACGATGCCCGGCACAACCATCAACGGCTCGCGCAATACGCCGTTACGCGGTTCCAAGCGGACGACGCTGGAAGGCGGCATCCGCGTGCCCTTCGTCGTCTCGTGGCCGGGCCATCTGAAGCCCGGCGTCTATGACAAGCCCATGATTCAACTCGACGTCAGCGCCACGGCACTGGCGATTGCGGGCGTGGAAGCAAGGCCGGAGTGGAATCTGGACGGTGTGAATCTCATGCCGTACTTGAATGGGGAGAAAACCGGAACCCCGCATGACGCACTCTACTGGCGACTGGGCAAGCAGATGGCCATCCGCATGGGCGACTACAAACTCGTCCGCTACGACAGCAACGCCGACACACGCACTGGCAGTCGAAATCAGCCTGTCACGGATGCAAAGCTCTACCAGCTTGCGAACGACATCGGCGAGACCAAAGACCTGGCTGCCGCGATGCCCGACAAGGTGAAGGAACTCCAGTCGAAGTGGGATGCGTGGAACGCGACGTTGGTAAGGGCATTGTGGGGTAACGGCAAGAGCGACGACGATGGCGCTGAACCCGGTGCGCCGTCCAAGAAAGGCAACAAGGCCAAGCAGA
>CAYYBU010000353.1:0-4392 GCA_964469945.1 uncultured Planctomycetaceae bacterium | reverse complement strand
ATCGGCGCCGCCGGCGTGGCCCGGCTCGAACACATGCAGCAGGCGCGGAAGTAGCCTTTCTTCTTTCTTTCTCTTTCCGTCTTCCTTTGCGTCTTTGCGCCTTTGCGTGAGCCATTTTTCTGCCAATCCTCACCCGTTCAGCAGCCGGCCGAACTGCCCGAGGACCCGCCCGATCGCCGCTTTCCCCTCGTCGAGCCATTCCAGGCGAAAATGCCGCACGCCCGCCTGCAAAAGCGCCGGCACGGCGTCGGCCATGTTCCACGGCTCGGCGTGAAAGAGCGTGTTGCGACAGGCCGCCTCGGCGCGCAGCGGATGCTCCACGCCCAAGCGGTCGCGCAGCCGCACCTCATGCCGGCGGCAGGGCTGGCCGCAGTCGGAGCCCCCGCCCGATGCTCCGCTTGGCGTCTGCACGGCGCGGAACACGCAGTGCTGCATGAAGAACATCGGCAGGTGCTGATACGCCACCACTTCGAGCGCGCCGGCCGGCGCCGCGGCCGCCAACGCCAGGAGTTGCTGCGCCGGGCAATCGTAGGCCGCCGTGACGCGGCACGCGCCCAAGCGGCGCAGATAGTCCACGGTCAACCCGTTGGCGGCGTGCAGGGAGAAATCGGCCACGAAGGGCACTCCCTGCGCGGCGCACCAGGCGGCCGCGGCCAGGTTGCGAACCAACATCCCATCGGCTCCCTGACGAAGCATGGCCGCGAGGAACTTCATTTCGCCCGGCGTCTGTATCCGCGGCGTCGCCAACGAGACCACCGCGCCGGCCGCCTGGGCCAGGGCGACCGCTTCGCCATAGGGTTCGACCTCGGGAAAGTCGAGCACGAGACTCATCGCGCCGGCATCGAGGCTGGCCGGCACCTGCTCCGGCCGCCGACAGAGCACGTGCAATTGCGGCGGGGACTGTCCCAATTCTCGTCTGTCGTCTCCGCAGGAGACGCCGAAAATGGGGACTGTCCCCCTCGGCTGCACTTCGCATAGGCTCGCCCGCAGGGCCGGCAGCGGCGACTGGGTGGCCATTTCCCGCGGCGGCCGCGCGGCCAGCGAGGCATCCAACCGCGCCACCAGTTCGTGCCGCAACTCGCCCAACACACTGAGCGGCGCCATGGGCCGGCCCTCGATGCGCGCGTCCACATGGCGCAACTGATAGGCCGTGCCGCCCAGCCGCCCCAGTTGCTCGGCCAGCACCGCGGCCGTCAGCGGATGTTTCAATGCTTCGGCCAGGACCGCGGGCGAAGCGATACGGCAGGCGGCGCCCGAAGCGGCCCGCGCCGTGATGCACAGCGGCCGACCGGCGGCCGCTTCCACGATCAGATCCAGGGCAACGCGGCGGCGCCAGCGCGTCCCGCCATAGCTTTTCCGCAGGCGGCGGGTCAACTGTGCGTCGTCGGTCTTCCACAATTTCTGCCCCGGCCGCAATTGGCTCAGCTCGATGGCTTCGCTGGCGAAGGAAAGCTCGACCTCGCCCGCGCTGACCGGCTCATCCACGGCCCGGCCTTGGCGAAAGACGCCGTAAACGCGGCCTCCCTGGCGGAGGTCGTCGGCCGCCTCGCCCTCGAAGACGACGCCGTCGCCGCGCTGGACGGCCGCGGTCAGCGCGATGGTGACGCGCCCCCGGCCCGCGCGGCGCACTTCGCCCAGATAGACCCCGCGCTTGGTCGAGCTATGGCCCGGCACGAGGTTCTCCGGATCGCGGCCTTCCAGCCAACCGTGGCAAAAACCGCGCGAGAAGGCCACTTCCAACTCGGCGATCTGTTGCGGCGTGCAGGCCGTGCCGTGACCGGCAATGGCGGCGTCGATGGCCTCGCGGTAGTGCCGCGTGACGTGGGCCACGTAGGCGGCCGACTTCAACCGGCCCTCGATCTTGAAGGCATCGACCCCGGCCGCCAACAGTTGCGGCAGCAGGTCGTAGGCAGCCAAATCTTGCGGGCTGAGCAGATACGGCCGCTCGCCGGCGTCCACTTCGCGACCGTCGCAAACAAGGCGATACGGCAAGCGGCAGGGCTGCGCGCACTGGCCGCGGTTGGCGCTGCGTCCGCCCATGGCAAAACTGGCCAGGCACTGGCCGGAAACCGACATGCACAGCGCCCCATGCACGAAGACCTCCAGCCCCAGCCCGGTCTGGCCGCGGATCTGCCGGATCTCGTCGATACTCAGTTCCCGGGCCAACACGACCCGCTCGACGCCGAGCGACTCGGCCACAAGAATGCCCTCGCCGCTGCTGAGCGACATCTGCGTCGAGGCGTGGATGGGCCACGTGGGCGCCAGGGCATGGAGCAGCCGCGCGGCGCCCAAGTCCTGGACGAGCACGGCGTCGACGCCGGCGGCCACCGCACCGCGGGCGGCCCGTTCCAGTTCCTCCAACTCGTCATCGAACACCAGCGTATTGAGCGCCAGGTAGCCCTTCACGCCGCGCTGGTGCAGCAATCGCATCAACTCGGGCAGTTCGTCGGCGGCGAAATTGGCGGCCCGGGCCCGGGCGTTGAAGCCGCCACGAAGGCCGAAATAGACCGCGTCGGCGCCGTTTTCCACCGCCGCGCGCAGACCATCGGCATCGCCCGCCGGGGCCAGCAGTTCCGGCCGTGCCGGCCGGGGCGAATTCACGGGGGTCAAAGCGTCTTCCGCGGTGCTCATAGCAGTTTATTGTACCGCAAAGGACGGGGATGGGAGGTCGTCTGTCTCCCCTCTCCCGCCTTTGCGGGAGAGAGAAGGCGAAGGACGAGGCGGGCGCGTCGTTGTCTCCCCTCGCCCTCCGACCGCAGCGGTCGGCGGGCGAGGGGGGGGCGGGCGGTCAAATCCCCTGTTTTTCGCCCCCAAGGGCATCTTGCTCCCCCAGGCGAAATCGGCTAAACTGGGGGTTTTGCCAACTTCAATCGTCGATTTCGCGGAAGCGCACGGGGAAGATGACCATGGGGACTCGCCCACGAACCAAGTTCGTTATGCAACTGAAATCTCGCCGCTGTCCCAAGTGCGGCGGCGTCATCAATTCGCAAAAGATGCGTTGCAAACGCTGCCACGAGCGGCAAAACCGCCCCAAGAAATAAATGCCCGCCGCAGCCTTCGACGATCTCAGCGACGTCTACGACGCGATGATCGATTGGCCCAAGCGGTTGGCTCACGAAGCGGCTTTCTATCGCCGCTTGTTCGAGCGCGTCGGTTGCCAAAGCGTGTTGGACGTGGCCTGCGGCACGGGCCGTCATGCGGCCATGTTCCACCAGTGGCGTCTGCGCGTGGAAGCCGCCGATCTCAGCCCGCAGATGATCGCCCGCGCCCGGCAAAACTACGGCGAGCCGGCCGGCTTGTGCTGGGTGGTGCGCGGCTTCGACCAACCGGTCGCCGCCAGCGGACCCTTCGACGTGGCCCTCTGCGTGGGCAATTCCCTGGCCCTGGCGCCCGACGCCGCCACGGTCGAGCGCGCCTTGGGGCAAATGCTTTCCGCCGTGCGGCCGGGCGGGGCCGTCCTGGTCCAAGTGCTCAATCTCTGGCGGCTCAGCGAGGGTCCTTGCCTTTGGCAGAAGTGTCAGCGGACGGTTTTGCCCCAGGGCGAGACGCTGATCGTCAAAGGCGTTCATCGTTGCGGCCGCAAAGGCTACGTCGAATTGATCGTCAGCGGCCTGACGGACCCCGCCCCCTGGCGCAGCGACGCCGTCTCCTTCCTGGGACTGGAGGTCGAGGAGTTGACGCAGATGGTCTTACGCGCCGGCGGCGGCTCGGCCACGTTTTTCGGCGGCTACCAGGAGCAGCCCTACGAGCGCTCGCAAAGCGTCGATCTGATCCTGGTGGCAAATAAATAACATCCGTGTTCATCCGTGGCTAAGTTTCCTACAATCGTAGGTCAGGCTGTGCCTGACACCCCGGACTGTCAGGCACAGCCTGACCTACGGGGGACCAGTCCTTCCAACCAAGTCCGGAAGTAATTATTCGGCCGATCTTGAGGTGATCGTCATGCCCCAGCGACAGTGGACTTTGCTCGGCAGCGAGGCGGTTTCCGATCATCGCGTGTTTCGCATCCGCCACGACCGTTATCGTTTCGAGCCCAGCGGGCAGCAGCGCGACTTCGTGGTGCTGGAAAGCCCCTCCTGGGTCAACGTGATTCCCATCACGGCGGCGGGAAAGGTGGTGCTGATTCGCCAATATCGCCACGGCATTCGCGACGTGACGCTGGAGATTCCCGGCGGTATCATGGAGCCCGACGAAACGCCCGAAGCGGCCGCCCGGCGGGAGCTTCGCGAAGAGACCGGTTATACGGCCGAGAAGTTGCGCAGCCTGGGCCGCGTATTGCCCAATCCGGCCATTCAGAACAACTACTGTTATCTTTTTGCCGCCGAGGGTTGTCGCTATGCGGGGGCGGCCACTCCCGATCCGTTCGAGCACATCGAGGTGTTGGAGTGTCCT
>CAYYBU010000352.1:1945-4394 GCA_964469945.1 uncultured Planctomycetaceae bacterium | reverse complement strand
GCTCACAAAATGGTTAAGGCGATCAAAACTGCAACCCGGCCTTCCGGGCGGCCTCGGCCAAGGCGGCGATGCGGCCATGATAGCGATATTCGCGGCGATCGAAAACCACCGCGGCGATGCCGGCCTGCAGGGCCTTCTCGGCAATCGCTTTGCCGACGGCCGCCGCGGCGTCCTTGTTGCCGCCGTAACGCACCTGCCCGCCACGCACGGCCTCGCTGGTGCTGGCTGCCGCCACGGTGCGGCCGGTCTCGTCGTCGATGACTTGCGCGTACCTGTGCTTATGGCTGCGGAAGACGCAGAGCCGCGGCCGCGTCAAGACGGCCTTGACGTGGCTGCGGACGCGATACGCCCGCCGCCGCCGCTGTAATCCCACCTGTTTTTCGTGTTTCACGGTTTCGTCTCACTTGCCGCGGACCCGCCCGAAGCGGCCGCCATGTGTTCCCAGTGTTCCCAGAATTCTCGGCGTCCTCAGCGTGTTTACTTGACCATCGCCTTGCCCTGCTTGCGGCGGACCGGCTCGCCCAGGTAGCGGATGCCCTTGCCCTTATAAGGCTCGGGCTTGCGCCGCGCGCGAACCTCGGCCGCAAACTGGCCGACCAGTTGTTTGTCGATGCCCTGGATAACGACGTGCTGCTGATCGGGGCAAGTGACCTTCAGCCCTTCGGGAATGGGAACCTGCAACTCGTTGGCCAAACCGACGCGGAGCTGCAAGGTGGCGCCCGACACGGCCGCCAGATAGCCCACGCCGATGATCTCCAGGCGTTTTTCATAGCCCTGGGCCACGCCGACCATCATGTTCTGCAAAAGCGCCCGGGTGAGGCCGTGCAGGGCGCGGCCCTGACGATCGTCTTTTTTCCGCTCGACCACCACGGCCTTGTCCTGGTCGCGGTAGGCCACGGTAATCTCCGGCCGGTGCTGCAACTGGAGTTTGCCCTTGGGGCCCTCGACGGTCACGGTGCCATCCGCGACCTGCACTGTGACGCCGCTGGGGACGGACACCGGTTTTTTTCCGATCCGGGACATGGTGATTCGCCTTGTTTTCGATTCCTGCTTCGTGGGGCGGGCACTGCCCGCCGTGACATGTCGCGCTGCGGCGGGCATGGCCCCCGCTACGCATGGGTGTATCTGCTACCAGATCTCGCACAACACTTCGCCGCCCAGCTTGCGCTGCCGGGCCTCGCGGTCGCTGATCACGCCGCGGCTGGTGCTGATGATGCAAATGCCCAGGCCGCCCAACACCGGCTTCAACTCCGTCGAGCCGCTGTAGACGCGGCGTCCCGGCTTGCTGATGCGGCGGATGCGGCGGATCACCTGCTCGCCGTTGGGACCGTATTTCAGGTGGACGCGAAGCTGGTTGGCCGGCGGATCGGGCATCTCCTCCCAATCCCAGATATAGCCTTCACGCTTGAGCACTTCGGCCAAGCCGCGCTTCACCTTGGACAGGGGCATGTCGACATGCGGCCTCTCCACGCGCACGGCGTTGCGAATGCGGGTCAACATGTCGGCGATGGGGTCGGTCATCATATTAGTTACTGTCCCTCTTACCAACTCGCCTTCTTGACGCCAGGGATGACTCCCTCGTCCGCGAGATTACGAAAGCAGATCCGACAAATACCGAACTTCCGATACACGGCCCGCGGGCGCCCACAAATCCGGCACCGACGCACGGCGCGGGTGGAGAATTTCGGCGTCCGCAGCGCCTTGGCGATCTTCGATTTACTGGCCATACGGTTCAGGTCCTCTTGCTGGCAAACAACTCAACTCGTGCTTGGGCGAGCCCTAGGCCGCCCGCAGCGGCATTCCCAACTTCCGCAGCAACTCGCGCGCTTCGTCGTTGCTGTCGGTGCTGGTCACCAGGCTCACGTTCATGCCTTGGGTTTGGGTGAATTTGTCCGGGTTCAGTTCGGGAAACACCAATTGCTCGGTCAGGCCCAGGGTGTAATTGCCGCGGCCGTCGAAGGCGTCGGGATCCAGGCCGCGGAAGTCGCGTACGCGGGGCAGGGCGATGGAAATCAGCCGATCGAGGAACTCCCACATCCGCTTGCCGCGGAGCGTCACCTTGCAGCCGATGGCGTTTCCCTCGCGGAGCTTGAAACCGGCGATCGACAAGCGGCTCAGGGTAATGACCGGCTTCTGGCCGGCGATGATCTTCATGGCCTCGACGGCCTCTTCCAGGTATTTCTTCTCGGTGACGGCTTTGCCGACCCCCATGTTGATGACGATCTTTTGCAGCCGCGGCAAGGAATGCAGGTTCTTGCGTCCCAATTGCTCGCCCAGGGCGGGAAGGATTTCCTTCTGATATCGCACTTGCAACCGGGGCGTGGGAACGACCTTGGGCTCCGCTTTTTCGCCCTTGGCAGCCTTTTCGCCCTTCGCGGGTTTTTCGCCCTTGGCCGGCTTCTCGCCCTTGGGTTGCTTCTCGCCCTTGGGTGGTTTCGCCGCCTTGGCC
>CAYYBU010000352.1:0-1935 GCA_964469945.1 uncultured Planctomycetaceae bacterium | reverse complement strand
CTTCTTTTTTCGGCTTGGACTGGCCGTCTGGTTTTTCGCTCATGGTGTTCTTCCTCTGGGGGCGTTGGCCCGGGGGCCGCCTCCCACGCTATTTCTTCTCTTGCTGGGTCGGGGCCGGGGCGATGACGCCGTTGCCGGCGCCGCACTTCTTGCAGTAGCGCTCTTTGCTGCCGTCGGGCAGAAAGCGTGCCCCCATGCGGGCCGCGGCCCGGCACGACGTGCAAACCAACGCCACGTTGCTCAGCGGAATGGGCATCTCCATCGAGAGCCGGCCGCCTTGCGGGTTGCGCTGGCTGCGGCGGACGTGCTTGTACACGCGATTGACGCCTTCGACCACCAGTTTCCCGGCCGTGGGGTCCACCCGCAGCACGCGGCCGCTGGTGCCCCGGTCTTCGCCGGTGATGACTTTCACGGTATCGTTGCTCTTAATCCACATCAGATCACCTCGGCAGCGAGGCTGACAATTTTCATGAAATTACGCTCACGCAATTCGCGGGCGACGGCGCCGAAGATGCGCGTCCCGCGGGGGTTTTGCTCGTTGTCGATAAGGACCGCGGCGTTGCTGTCGAAGCGGACGTAGCTGCCGTCGTTGCGGCGCGTCGGCTGCTTGCAGCGGACGATCACCGCGCGGACCACGCCGCCCTTCTTCACATCACTGCCGGGGATCACGCTCTTCACGCTGCAGACGATGACATCGCCCAAGCCCGCGGTACGGCGGTGGGTTCCGCCCAACACCTTGATGCACATCAATTCGCGGGCCCCGGTGTTGTCGGCCACGGCAAGTCGGCTTTGCATCTGGATCATGACACTCGTTTCCCATTCCAACGCGTTTGTTGCTTCTTCCGCCGCCCCGCAGCACCACCCAGGACCGGCGCCATCCCTGACCGAATCGCTACGTCGCGGCGTCCTCGGCCGACTCCTGGCCGCCCGCGGCACGTAGGGCCCCCAGGTCGATCAAGCGTCCCTTCTCCACCACCCGCACCAGCTTCCATCGCTTGGTGCGCGACAGGGGCCGGCACTCGACGATTTCGACCTTGTCGCCGGTGTGCGACTCGTTGTTCTCGTCGTGGACCGTGCAAACGGTCCTGCGGCGGAGAAACTTTCCGTACTGCGGATCCTTCACCAGGCGGGGAATCTCCACGCGGCGGGTCTTGGCCGCCTTGTCGCTCATCACGATCCCCACGGCAACTCTACTAGACATGGTCTGCTTCCCTCGTCGCTCTAATTTCGTCACCGCTTATTTCGTCACCGCTTATTTCGTCACTGCGGCCGCCGCGAGCTCGCGCTGGCGGCGGATGGTGTTGATCCGCGCGATCGTTTGCCGCTGCTTGCGCAACTCGCTGGGCGCATCCAGCCGTTCGGTCTGCGCCTGCAGGCGGAGGCGGAAAAAGTGATCCGTGGTCTCCTTTAGCAGCATCACAAGCTGCTCGTCGCTCATTTCGCGAAGTTCACTGGCCTTGGTCATCGACTCGATCCTCGCTTCACAACCTGACTGGTGGGCCGCACTGCGCTCGACCCACCCTACCTTTCACTCCACGCTCGCTTCCAAGTCCTGCGCGTTTACAACGGCCGGCGGCGGAGGAAACGCACCTTCACCGGCATCTTGTGTGCCAGGCGGGCGAAACACATCCGCGCCCCTTCTTCGGAAACGCCGCCGATCTCGAACAACACGGTCCCCGGCCTCACCACGGCCGCCCAATACTCGGGTTCTCCCTTGCCCTTGCCCATGCGGGTTTCCAAGGGGATGGAGGTAATCGGTTTGTGGGGGAAGACGCGGATATACAGGCGGCCCTCGGTGCGCAGGTATTGCTGCGCCGCGATACGTCCGGCCTCCAGCGTCTGCGCGCTCACCCAGCCGCCCTGCACGGTCTGCAAGCCGTAGTCGCCGAAGACGACGCGGTTGCCGCGCGAGGCGTCACCTCTTATACGTCCTCT
>CAYYBU010000351.1:0-4403 GCA_964469945.1 uncultured Planctomycetaceae bacterium | reverse complement strand
ACGAAGCGTTTGAGCCGAAAAATGGACCGGACCCCGACTTTGCAGTTCTCCTGGCGGTGCGTTCCTGTTCGGCGCCCCCTGCCTTGCCGCCTTCCTCTTTTCTTCTCGTTACAGTTTTGTCAGATTGGTTTTTTCCCGTGCGGCAGCGTTGCCGGCCCCTTGCCCCGGGAAGTCCCCGGTGGGATACTTAGGGGTTTTACGGCCCCAATGGCCCAGCTTCAGCCGGTTTGCACACGCCCGGGGCGGATAAGCCTTCCAGAGGAGATTTGCGCATGTCGCAGAAATGTGGTGTTTCCAAACTCGATTCCATCTTTGCCCCCAAGTCGATTGCCGTGGTCGGCGCCTCGAAGCGGCCCGGCAACGCCGGCAACGACATTTTCCGCAACCTGTTACATGCCGAATTCAATGGCTCGGTGTTTCCGGTCAACCCGAAGGCCTCGAATATCCTCGGTGTCGCCTGCTACAACAAGCTGGCCGACATTCCCGGCCCGGTCGATCTGGCCGTGCTGATCGTGCCGGCGGCGGCCATTTTGGGCGTGGTCGATGAAGCGGCCGCCAAGGGGGTCAAGGCGCTGGTGATCATCTCGGCCGGTTTCAAGGAAGTGGGCCACCAAGGCGCCGAGTTGGAAGCCCAGCTTTGCGAGCGCGTGCGTGCGGCCGGCATTCCCCTGATCGGACCGAACTGTCTGGGCGTCATCAACACGCATCCCGAGGTGCGCATGAACGCCACCTTCGGCCGCAAGATGCCCGCCGCCGGCAACCTGGCCTTCCTCTCCCAGAGCGGCGCGCTATGTACCTCGGTGTTGGATTACGCCGAGGAGCGGCAGATGGGCTTCAGCAAGTTCATCAGTTTCGGCAACAAGGCCGACATCAACGAGATCGACCTGTTGGAGTATCTCGCCAAGGACGACAAGACCTCGGTGATCGCCATGTACCTGGAAGACGTGACCAATGGGCGGCGTTTCATCGAGACCGCCCGCCGCGTCTTCTGGGAGACCAAGAAGCCGATGTTGTGCCTCAAGTCGGGCCGCTCGCCCGAGGGCGCCAAGGCCGTCAGCAGCCACACCGGCTCGCTGGCCGGTTCCGACTCGGTTTATGATGCTCTGCTGGCGCAAAGCGGCGTGCAGCGGGTGGAAACGATTTCCGAGTTGTTCGACTATGCCGCCCTCTATACCACGCAACCGCTGCCGCGCGGCAATCGCGTGGCGATCATCACCAATGCCGGCGGACCGGGCATCATGGCCACCGACGCCGCCGTGCGGCACGGCCTGAAACTGGCCGTCCTGGACCAAGCCACCCAAGACAAGTTGCGGCCGGCCCTGCCCGCGGCCGCCTCGCTGCGCAATCCGGTCGACGTGATCGGCGACGCCCGCTCCGACCGCTACAAGGCCGCCATCCGCACCGTGCTGGAAGACAACAACGTCGATATGGGCATCGTGATCCTCACGCCGCAATCGATGACCGACATCGAAGAGACCGCCAGCGTCGTGCCCGAGGCCGTTCAGGGCATCGGCAAGCCGGTGGTCTGCTCGTTCATGGGCGTGCGCGACGTGGCCGCGGGCGTGGCCATCCTGCGCAAGGCGGGCGTGCCCAACTATCCCTTCCCCGAGGACGGCGTGAAGAGCCTGGCGGCCGCCAATCGCCTGGTGACCTTGCAGGACATTCCCCGCCGCGAAATGCGCGAGATCAAGGGGCTCAACGTGGACTGTGCCACGCGTATGATCGCGGAGGCGCTGGACGGCCAACCGCAACGCTACCTGACCCAGGCCGAGTGCCGGCCGCTGTTGCAGTGCTATGGCCTGCCGCTGCTGAAGAGCGGCATCGCCCACAGCGAGGCCGAGGCGGCCAAGCTGGCCACGGAGTTCGCCGCCCCGGTGGTGCTGAAGGTCATGTCGAAAGACGTGGTCCACAAATTCGACGCCGGCGGCGTGATTCTCAACGTCAACGGTCCCGACGCGGCCCTGGCGGCCTACAACCAGATCCATGCGAACGTGGAGAAGGCGGTGCCGGGGGCGAAGATCCAGGGCATCCTCATCGAGCAGATGGCCCCCAAGGGCGTCGAGGTGATCCTCGGCGCCAGCCGCGACGCGCGCTTCGGACCGTTGTTGATGTTCGGTCTGGGCGGCACCATGGTCGAGGTGCTCAAGGACGTCTCCTTCCGCCTGGCGCCGATGTGGCAGATTTCCGCCGAGCGCATGGTGCGGGAGATTCGCTCCTACAAGGTTTTGGACGGCTTCCGCGGCGCCCCGCCCTGCGACGTCGATGCCATCGTCGATACCCTGTTGCGGCTCTCCCAGATGGTCTGCAATCATCCGGAGATTTCCGAACTCGACATCAATCCGCTGATCGTCCACGCCAAGGGCAAAGGCTGCTCGGTGGCCGACAGCCGCGTGATGCTGCGGAAGTAGCGGTCTAAAGAAAGCACCACCGCGGTAGGGAACGCCCTCCGTGGCGTTCCGGCGCCACCGGTAACGCTCGGAACGCCACGGAGGGCGTTCCCTACAGGTTCGCTTGCGAACTTCTTGGAATCACGCAACTCTATTTAGTGGCTCTCCCCGCGGTTTGGGCATTGACCTCGTATTGCGTGCGGAAATGGAACTACAGCCAGCGCCACTGATGCAGAGTCCGCCAGGCGCGTCGGCCGTGATCGACGGCCGACGCTACCTGTATTTCGTCGGCACCGGATACCTGGGCCTCCAGGGCCACGCCGAGGTGATCCGCGCCGCGACGGAAGCGGCCCGGCAATACGGCGCCGGCAGCGCCACCACCCGGGCCGGTTTCGGCACCACGCCGCCGCTGCAAGACGTGGAACGCCGGGCCGCCGAACTGCTGGCCGCCGAGAGCGTCTTCTATTTTCCCTCCGGCTACGTGGGCGATTCCCTGCTGCTGGCGGCGCTGGCCGACGCCTTCGACGCGGTCTTCGTCGATGAGCTTTCCCATTACTGCCTGATCGAAGCGGCCCAACAGAGCGGCCGGCCCGTGTTTCGCTTTGCACATTGCGATCCGCAGGCGCTTCAGGCCAGTTTGCAGGCCAACCTGCCGCCGCGTGGGCGGCCGCTGCTGCTGAGCGACGGCGTCTTTGCCGCCCGGGGAGATATCGCCCCCGTGGCCGAATATCATCGCATTCTGGGCAACTATCCGGGCGCGATCCTCGTGCTCGATGATGCCCATGCCACCGGCGTGCTAGGCGTCGCTGGCCGCGGCGCCTTCGAGTATGCCGGACTGGCCGACCGCGGCAGCATCGACGCCCGCGTGAACGATCTGCCGGACGCCCGCGGCACCGGGCCAAGCCTGTTTTTCAGCAGCACGTTGAGCAAGGCGCTGGGCGGTTATGGCGGCATCGTTCCCGGCACCGGGCGCTGGATCGAGCACGTGAAGGCGACCTCGCATTGGTACGAGGGCGCCAGCCCGCTGCCGGCCATGGTGGCGGCGGCCTCGGCCCGGGCGCTGGAACTCGTGCTGGCTGATCCGGGGTTGCGCGAACGTTTGGCCGGCAACGTCCGGGCATTGAAAAGCGGCCTGCGCGGCTTGGGCCTCGACGTGGACCAGACGCCGGTCCCCATCATCTGCCTCTCTCTCGGCACGGCCGACAACATGCGCCGCATCCAGGCCGCCCTGCAGGAACAAGGCATTCTGGTCGCCTACATGCCGGCCTATGCGGGCTTGGGCAGCCAAGGCGCCTTGCGGCTGGCGGTGTTCGCCACGCACACGGCGGAAATGATCGAAACCCTCTGCGACCACCTGCGGCCATTGCTATAGACTATCTCTCATGGAAAACAAACGACTTTCTACCGGCGTCGAGGGGCTCGATGAATTGTTGGGCGGCGGCTTGCTGCCCGGAACGCTGACCGTGGTGGTCGGCTCCAGCGGCATCGGCAAGACGCAATTGGGCCTGCAATTCGCCCGCGCCGGCCAGGGCCAGGAAGGCCCCAGCGGCGTCCTGTTCGACATGACCGCCCGCGGCGATCCGCAAAGCCATGCCGATTACGCCCGCCGCATGTTCGGCTGGGAATTGCAGGAGTCGCCGGACGACGATTACGTGGAACTGGAGAATTTCTTTCAAGCCGAGCGTCGCCCGGGCGATTACCTGCACGTGTTCCAGCAGCACGGCCGCCGCGTCACGCGCCGCGACCTGGACTTCGAGGCCTGGCACGACTGGCAGGCCGAGTTGGCCCGCCGGCTGGAGACGACCATCGCCTTTTTCTACGGCAACTTCGTCCGCGGCGTCCGCCGGGTGGTCATCGACGGCATCGAGCCGGTCGAGCGGGCCAGCGATTCCGTGCAGATCGAGTTGTTCGAGTACGTCTACCACCAGATTCTGCGCAAGGATGCCGAGTGGGTCGCCCGCGACCTGTTCCGCCAGCATTACCGCGGTCATGCGGAGGTCATTGCCCAGCACGTCT
>CAYYBU010000350.1:0-4405 GCA_964469945.1 uncultured Planctomycetaceae bacterium | reverse complement strand
GGCGTCGGAGCTCCTCGACCACCGGCAGCGGGAAGTTCTCGTTGGAGTACATCTTGACCACGGGCTACGCACCCTCGTTCTCGCGGATTTGCCGGTCGATCTCCTCGGCGTGGCTGCGAACGTAAGCCCAGGCGTTCGCCAGGTCCTCGGCCCGCAACGTCGGGTAGCTTCGCAAAAGGTCGGCTTCGGAAATCTTCTGCCGCCGCGTTTGCTCAAGGACCCACACCGGAATGCGGGTGCGCACGATGCACGGTTCCCCGCCGCAGGTTCCCGGAGTGCTCTCGATCCCTGGAAAATAGTCCCCGATATCGCGCACCATCCATTGCAGAAGTTGGGCCTTTTCCCCGGGGGTGAGCGACTCCAACTGCTTCTCCAGATCGTGCAGTGAACTCATGCCTTGGGTTCTCCTCGTCTACGCTCTCCCCTTTTTTGCTCCCGCGCTCACTTCTCTCCGGCCAGCACCATGCCCACCGCTTGGCCCCCCGGCGTCCAGGTAATGGCCAAGGTCGACGCGCGGTCGCTCGCCAGCGGCTCGCCGTGGATCACCCGCAACGAACAACCGGGATCGGGACGCTCATAGTTCAGCGTGGGCGGCACCAGGCCGGCGTCGAAAGACAACACGCTGGCGGCCAGTTCCACGACGGCGCCGGCGGCCCCCAAGTTGCCGAAGTAACTCTTCAGCGCCGTCACCGGCGTCTGGGGAACAACGTCGCAAATGGCCTGGGCCTCGATCCGATCGTTCTCGACCATGCTCAAGCCGTGCGCGTTGACGTGGCCGATGCCACGACCATCGAGTTCGGCGCGCTCCAATGCCAACGACATGGCGCGCCGCAAGCCGATGCCTTGCACGGCCGTCTGCCGTGGGTGCGGTTCGCAGCAGGCGGCCCAACTGAGCACCCGGGCTAGGATCTTCGCGCCGCGGGCCTCGGCGTGGCGGCGGCTCTCCAGGATCACGACCGCCGCCCCCTCGCCCCAAACCTGGCCATCGCGCCCGGCGTCGAACGGACGCATCAATCGCGACGGCTCGTCCTGGCGGCGGGTGAGAATTCCCATGGCGCAGCGCCGCACGCAATCGAAAGGGGTCATCTGCGAACTGGCGCCGCCGGCAATCATCACGTCGGCCGCTCCCCGCAAGATCACGCTGGCCGCCTCGCTCACGGCCAGCAGGCCCGAGACTTCGGCCTGGTGAATGGTGTTGTTCGGTCCGCGGGCGTCGTGGATGATCGACACGTGCGAGGCGGTCATGTTGGGCAGCACGCTGAGGAAGTTCAGCGGATAACTGGCGGCCATGCCGGCGGTGCCCCAGCGGGAGAAATCGAACCGCCCGCCGACCATGCAAGGGCCATAGATCGCCACGCTCTCGGTGATGGGGCTACAGATCTGGTCGCCTCCGAGCACGACGCCGAAACGTTCGGGAGCCACCGTGCCGCGCACGATACCCGCCTCACGGCAGGCCAGGCCGGCCGCGGCCACGCCCAGTTGGGCATCGCGGCTCATCACCTTGAGAAGTTTGCGATGCGGCACATAGGGCTTGGGATCGAAACCGCGAACTTCGGCGGCAACCGAAGTCGGCAGGGCCGCGCCCTCGAACCGCTCCATGCGCTGCACGCCGCTGCGGCCCTGGCAAAGCGATTGCCAAAACGCCTCCCGGCCAATGCCGATCGGGCTGACCACCCCAATGCCCGTGATAACCACATCGGAGAATGACATTGAACCACCGCCAAAGCCGACAACATCGCCGTGGGGAATGCCTAGCGTTTCTTTTCCAGTTCCCAGCGTTCAATGAGCGTATCGCAGCCGGGGGTCAGGCCGCGCAACTTATCGGCAATCACGGCGCGCTCGGATACCGTGGCCGTTTTCAGCTTGCGGGCGAAGATCTTGCACTTCTTCAGGCGGTGACGACGACGACGAATCTCTTTCTTCCGTTCACTACACGACACGTTGGAACTCCTCGATCATGATGAACTGTTTTGGGTTATATCGGTATCGGCCAGTCAGCCGCATCACCAACATCCGATCACATACCCCGGCGGAAGGGAAGGCCGGCCGCCGGAATCCGTATTTTTACCATAAGGCGGCCTTATGGTCAACTTAGGTTGGTCCGAAGAAGGTGTAGTACGGTTCGTCGCCCAGCAAGCGTTGCACGTAGAGGCCCACTTCGCGCAAGTGGTAGTCGCCCCACATGCACGATTCGCCACAAGGAATCGTGGCACCCTCGGGCACATGGTCCCAACCCCGGGGGCGATGGTAGACGGCGTGCAACAGCAGCCCTTGATGCTGCGGATCGAGGCTCAGGTAGGGCTCTTCCAAGAGCGTCCGCAAGACGGTCAGGCCAGCCTGGCGATAGCGACTGCCGGGCGACGGTTCGCCCCGCCCGAGCAAGTAATCGCCCAATCGCAGCAAGCCTAGGGCGGCGATAGCGGCGGCCGAGCTGTCGACCGGTTCGTAGGGATTTTGCGGTTGGGCAGGCCGCTCGCGATAGTCGCCCAACAGGGCCAGCCCCGGCGCACCGGTGTCCCAATAGGGGATGCCATCGCTGGGGGTCTGGTCGATGTAGAAATCGCAAGCCGCTTCGGCCGGCTTCCGCAGCATCGCCTCGATCGCCTCGCGGCCGCCGTAGGTTTCCAGTTCGTAGTCGGCGCGCGTCTGGAGAAATTCGAGCTGCTCGGCGTAGCCGCTCATGATCCAAGCCAGGCCCCGCGTCCAGGTGGTAAAGGGCGAATAGCCCTGCTGGGTGCTGGGACAACGGAACCGCCCGTCGTTGCGGTTGAAAATGCACTCGTGGGCCACCCGGCCGCGAACGTCGTAGATGTCGCGACCTTCGCCGTAGTAGACGTTGTATTGCGCCGTGGTGCGGGCGTGCTGGAGCAGCCGGTCGAGCAGGCAGATGCGCTGGTCGTTTTCGCCCATCAAGGCGTGTCCCAACTGGTGGGCGACCGCCAGGGCGCGGAGCGATCGGATCGTATCGCAGAAGAGCGAGTGCGGACCGTTGAAGGAATAAATGTAGCCATCGCCCTCGCTGGTCGTGCTCCACCGATTGGCCTGCACGGCGCCGCTGGCCTTCAGGGCCAGGTCGTAGAAGCGCAGGTCCCGCTCGTCGCAAGGGATGCGTCCTTCCAGCATCAGGCGGCGCAGGTTGCCATAGGTGCTGACGTTGTTGAAACCATGATCGTGAACGCCGGTGTGCGTGACGTGTGATGCCATGCATTGCAGCGTGTTGTCGCGGCCGATCGCCAGGAACTCCCGCTCGCCGGTGGCATCGAACTGCAGCAGCGCCGAGCCGTATTGGAAACCCTGGGTCCAGTCCGTCCAACCGCGCGCCGTGTACGTGCCCTCGGCGGTGAGCACCGGCGCGGCCTGCTCCGGCGTGCGGGTCTCTTCCAACGCGAGAATCTTCCCGGCAGAAAGCTGCCACATTCGCTGGAGCTTGCCGGCAAGATCGGCCGGCTGCAGATCGGTGTCGATGGCAATCATGAGAACTCCTCCCGGGATTTCAACGGGGTTGCTTCAGAACTCCCGTCCCCCGCGAGCGGGAGAGGGGGCGGCTGGCTCTGAAAAGCGTTTCTCAGCCGGCAGCGTAGCTTGTATAGGTCCCTGGCGATACGAGGCAGTTCGCGCACGAGGTGAAAATGGCCGCCGGGGACCTCGTTCCAACTGATCGGCACCTCGACCGTTTTCAGGCCCAGACGTTGGGCCAACACCAGCATTTCCAGGTCGAACAGATAGCGCGGCTCGTGGACCAGCGCGAACAGTTTTCGCCCTGCTTCGCCGCGGAACATCTTGAAACCGCATTGCGTGTCGCGGACCGACACGCCCAGGAGCCGCCGCGCGACGGCGGAAAACAGCCGGCCGGCCAGACCGCGAAACCAGCGCCGCGCGCGGCGCCGGCCGGCCCCGGCCAGCAGGCGCGAGCCCACGGCCAGGTCGGCACCGGCCCGGATCGCGGCGGCCAGCGCGGCCTCTTCCTCGATGGGGGTGGCGCCGTCGGCATCGGCAAACAGCAGCAACGCGCCGCAGGAGGCCAAGATGCCGCTGCGGACGGCCGCTCCCTTGCCGCAGTTGGCCGCGTGCCGGAGCCAACGCAACTGCGGCCAGTCGGCCGCCGCCGTCGCCAAAAGCTGCGTCAAGCCATCGCCGCTGCCGTCGTCGACCACGATCACCTCGTAGCGATCCCCGTAGCGGCCGTCCAGGTACGGCCGCACGGCCGCCAAATAGGGCGGCAAACGCGCCGCCTCATCGTAGGCCGGCAGAATGAGCGATAAGGCGATGTTTTCCCTTGGCACCAGCGATCCTCCCACCAGCAGATTACCCCTTTGGCGGCGAAAAATCTACCGGGGGCGGCCCTTTGCGCAGGAGAACTGCAAAGTCGGGGTCCGGTCCATTTTTCGGCTCAAACGCTTCGTTT
>CAYYBU010000349.1:0-4412 GCA_964469945.1 uncultured Planctomycetaceae bacterium | reverse complement strand
GGCTGACGGACGACCTTTCCTTATGGGAACGAGAGGCCACGCGGCTCAAGTGGGCAAAACAATTCCTGGAAACCAACAAAGGAGTCTAGAATGTTGATCGAGCTTCACGTCATTCAGAACCACAGCCCGGCCAATCTGAACCGGGACGACTTGGGCGCCCCCAAGACCTGCTATTTCGGCGGCGTGCTGCGCTCGCGCATCTCCAGCCAGTGCATCAAGCGAAGCATCCGCATGAGCGACGCGTTCAAGACGCTCTGCGGCGGAATTCGCACGCGACAGCTCGCCAAGCTGATCGCCGACAAAGTGACCGGCAACGCCGACGCGAAGAAACGTGCGGCGGCAATTCTGAAGAAATGCGGGATCAACCCCAAGGACGACAACAAGAGCGATATGCTCGTCTACACGACGCGCGACGCGGTCGCTGAGATGGCCGCGATGTTGCGGAACGACGCCGGCAAGGCGGACGACGAACTGGCCGCCGAGTTCGGCAAGCTGATCGCCGGGCGGACCGCCGTGCCGGACATGGCGCTCAGCGGCCGCATGCTGGAGACCGGCGTGCTTCAAGGAACCACCGTGGACGCGGCCCTCCAGGTGGCCCACGCCATTTCCACCCACGAGGCCCGCCCGGAAGTCGATTACTACGTCGCGGCCGACGATATCCCCGGCGACGACGCGGGGGCGGGCTACGTGGACGAGGCGATGTTCGCTTCGGCCTGCTTCTACAAGTATTTCTCGATCCATTGGGAAACGCTTGTCGGGAACCTCAAGGGCAACAAGGAGTTGGCTGCCCATACCGTGGGTGCGTTCATTCGTGGGGCGGCCTTGGTCAATCCCACCGGCAAACAAAACAGCTTCGCCGCCCACAATCCGCCTGACGGCATGCTGGTGGAGATCAAAGATAGCCCCGTCAGCTATGCCAACGCCTTCGCCAAACCAGCGGCCCAAGGGGAACGCGACATCATCGCGCAAAGCGTCGCGCAGCTCGGCCAATACGTCCGCGACCTGGATGCCGGCTACGGCCAGCCGCAGAAACGATTCTGGTTCTCTCCCAATCTGCGATACCCCCTCACGGTCGTCGAGGACAAGAAGGAAATCCCCCTCGCCGAGGATAACTTCAAGTCGCTGCCGGAACTGATCGTCGCCGCGATCGCCGCCGTCGGCCATGACTGGGCCGCGGTCCAAAAGGTGATTGCCAATCCGGAGTTGGTCCCATGAGCGCCGACACCCTGTTTCTTCGCCTCGAAGGCCCCATGCAGGCGTGGGGCGTCCAGGAATCCAAGTTCGTCGTGCGGCGAACGGCCGAGGCGCCCACCAAGTCGGGCGTCATCGGACTGCTCTGCGCGGCCTTGGGAGTTTCGCGTCCTGACGCTGCGGAGAAGTGGCTTGCCGCGCTTAGCGCCCTGCGCATGGCCGTTCGCATCGACGTCCCGGGAGTCCGCTGGTGGGACTACCACACCGTCGGCGCGAAAATGGATATGCGCATCGCTGAGGGTGAGGGAAAAACCAAGCCCGGCGCCATGCTGACTCGCCGCGAGTACCTCTGCGACGCCTCCTTTCTTGTGGTGCTCCGTGGCCAAGCGGCGCTGATCGAGGAACTCAACGCCGCGCTGAAGAATCCCCGCTGGACGCTCTACCTCGGAAGAAAATCCTGTCCCCCGGGCCGCCCGTTGCTGGAACACCCAGCCGATACTTGTTTCGACCTGAACGCGGCGCTGGTGTCCGTCCCGTGGCGTCGGCGGCTCCAAGATGACCACCCGCCGCAAAGCGTGGATTGCCTGCTCGACTGGGAGCCCACGCCCGAGCAGACCGAAGCCCCCGCCGACGCCCTGATTTGGTACGACGTGCCCTTGACGTTCGAGCCGCCCGCGCATCGTCCTCGCTTCGTCGTGCGTCGGCAGCTTCGCGTCGGCGCGGATGGCGCGGTTGGTCTTGCGGAAAAACCCGCACAACGCGTCACCCCGCGGCCGCCGCGGCCACGCGCCGATTACGGCAACACCGAATACAAGAAACGCCGTCAGCAGCGCCTCGACTCCGACCACGGCCTGTGCGTCTTCTGCAAGTCGCCGGCCACCACCGTCCAGCACGTCACCTACCGCCACGCCGGTGGAAACGAGAGGCCCGACGAATTGCGCTCCCTCTGCCGCCTCTGCCACGATGCCGTCACCATGATCGAGTACGGCCTGGGCATGGGCCTGGACCGCATCAACCCTGAAGAACTTCGCTGGCGGGAGCAGATCATCGCCAAACGCGACGAGATCATCCGCTTCCGCTCCCTGGAAACCCGCCGCCGCCGGCTCAGCCCCGAGGAGGTCGAATAACCATGTACCTGTCGTGTCTTTTGATCGACGTCGGCGACAACCCCGACCGGCCGCGGCCCGGCCGAACGTGGCTCCGCAACCTCTACCACGTCCATCAGCGCCTTTGTATGGCCTTCCCCTCCGCCCCCCGCAAAACCGCCGACGAGGACTTTCTCCAACCCTTTCGCGCGGACGACTTCGCCGTCGGCCAAGTTCACGTCCCGCGCGAGGCGGAAGCCGGTTTCCTCTTCCGCATCGATCCGCAGGCCGGCGGCCGTGTCGCCGTCCTCGTCCAGTCCGCCACCCGCCCCGACTGGGATTACGCCTTCCACAACGCGGCCCATTTCCTGGCCGCTCCTGCGCAATGGAAACCCTTCGACCCTTGCTTCGCGGCCGGCGAACAGCTCCGCTTCCGCCTGCTGGCCAACCCGACCCGCCGGCCCAGTACGGAACGCGGACAACGCGACGCAGAACGTGTCCCCGTTCCGCCCGACCAGTTCGGCGACTGGCTCGCCCGCCACGCGGAGCGCGGCGGCTTCGCCCTCGACAAGGAGTCCCTCGCCATTCAGCCCGGCTACGTCTACTTCAGCAAGGGGAAGCACGGGCCCAATGGCGGCAACAGTCGCGGGCAATGCCTGCGATCGGCCCGCTACGATGGCGTCCTGAGGATCACCGAACCCGTGAAGTTCGGAAAAACACTGGCCCACGGCATCGGCCCGGCCAAGGCCTTCGGCTTCGGCCTGCTCAGCTTAGCGCCGACGAATCGATAACTGTACTCATCGCGCTCCGCCGCGATGAAAAGCCATCACGGCGGAGCGTGATGAGTACGTACTTAGCGAGGATCCCGCCATGAAAGACCTGCAAGAGTTGGCCCGCTTCGAGGACCGCCTCACCTACCTCTACGTCGAAAAAGGCCACATCGAGCAACACCAGCAGTCGGTGGCCTACGTGACCGAAAACGGCACGGTGCCCATCCCGGCCGCCGATCTGGCCCTCCTGATGCTCGGCCCCGGCACCACCATCACCCACGCCGCCATCCACAACCTGGCGGAGTGCAATTGCCTGGTCGCCTGGTGCGGCGAAGAAGGCATCCGCTTCTATTGTCACGGCCGCGGCGGCACCTATCACGCCGGCAACCTGCTGCGTCAGGTGGACGTCTACTGCGATCCCAAGGCCCGCGGCCTGGTGGTCCGCCGCATGTACGAAAAGCGCTTCGGCGAGCTGATCGGGCCCGGCTTCACGCTGGAACAAATCCGCGGCCGCGAGGGCTTTCGCGTCCGCGAAGCCTATCGCAAGGCGGCCCAGCAGTTCGGCGTCGCCTGGCAGGGGCGCGTCTACGATGCCAACGACTGGAACAGTGCCGACCCGCTGAATCGCGCGCTGTCGGCCGCCAATGCCTGCATGCACGGCCTCGTCCATGCGGCCATCCTCACGGCCGGTTACTCGCCTGCCATTGGTTTCATTCACACGGGCAAGGCGTTGTCGTTCGTCTACGATATCGCCGATCTGTACAAGGTGGACATGATCGTCCCGCTGGTCTTCGCGGCGGTGGCCGAGAGTGAACAAAAGGTGGAGCAGCGTGCCCGGCTGGCCTGCCGCGACTTGTTCCAGCGGACGCGGTTTTTGGAGCGGATCTTGCCCGACATTAGGGAGGTGTTGCATGGTGGTGCTGATTCTGGAGAACGTGCCGGCGCGGCTGCGGGGCGACCTGAGCCGCTGGATGATCGAGCCGAAGGCCGGGATATTCCTCGGCCATTTGACCGCCCGGCTGCGGGATAAGCTGTGGGAGAAGGCGGTGCGGGACTGCGGCAAGGGGGCCTGTCTCCAAGCCTGGAACGCGCCCAATGAGCAGGGGTTCGTCGTCCGTACCTTCGGCGATGCCTCTCGGAAAATCGTCGACTTCGAGGGCCTACATCTAGTGGTCATCTCGTCGAAGACCACATGATGTTGGTGTTGTCCCCATGTGCATGGGGGTGAACCGCACAGCTTTGCCGCCGCCGAGCGTGCCGCCCTGGTTGTCCCCATGTGCATGGGGGTGAACCGTTCGGGCCGGCGTTGGTCGATTCCAGGCCCCCCGTTGTCCCCATGTGCATGGGGGTGAACCGCCGCCGGGCC
>CAYYBU010000348.1:0-4413 GCA_964469945.1 uncultured Planctomycetaceae bacterium | reverse complement strand
CGGCATTGCGGCATTGGGCTCGGCCCACCGACCGAGACGCCGAGGTGGCCGCGCGCGAGTTCCTCGTGCTCTACAAAGAGTTGAAGGACGACACCCGCTTGCCGGCCGCCCAGCGTGAGGAACTTCGCGGCAAGATCCGCGGCCGCTTGGCGCAGTTGTCGCAATTGCTCGCGCGGCGCGACGCCCGCCAGACGCGGTTGGCCAAGAACCAAGCCCCTGCGGTGCCGACGATCGGCAAACCCCTGGGTGTCTTGGCGCAACAGGCGCCTGCCGGCGGCATGGGCGGTGTCGGCGGGGGCATGGGCGGCGGTCCCGCTCAGGCCGACGATGATTATGGCCCCAGCCTCGTCGAGTTGATTCAAACGACCATCGCGCCGACAACCTGGGACGTGAACGGCGGGCCGGGCTCGATCTACTATTGGCGGCAACAGCGTGCCTTGGTCGTTCGCGCCGGCGACGACGTGCAGGACGAGATCGGCGGCGTGCTGGATCAACTGAATCGGGCCGGCCCCTGAAAAAGCAGCATGCATGCCGAAATCCTCGCCATTGGTGACGAAATCACCAGTGGACAACTCCTCGATACCAACTCCCAGTGGCTCAGCCAGCGACTGGAGGAGTTGGGCGTCCCCGTGCTTTATCACACCACCGTCGGCGACGAGTTGGCGCCGGCGGTGGCGATCTTCCAGCAGGCCATCGAGCGGGCCGATCTGATCGTGGCCACCGGCGGCCTGGGCCCGACCGCCGACGATCTGACCCGCCAGGCGATCGCCGCGGCCACCGCTTGTCCGCTGCTGCCGGATGCGGCCGCACTGGAGCACATCCGCGGGCTGTTTGCCCGCCGCCAACGGGCCATGCCCAAACAGAACGAGATTCAGGCCCTTTTCCCCGCCGGCAGCCGCATCGTGCCCAATCCGGACGGCACCGCCCCGGGCATCGATTTGGACGTCCCCCGGCCTGGCAAGCCGCCGTGCCGCATCGTGGCCCTCCCTGGCGTGCCCGCGGAAATGGAAGAGATGTGGCACGGCACCGTGGCCGAGGCCCTGCGTAGCAGCGGCGTCGGGCAGCAAGTCACTTGCCGCCGCAATATCAAGTGTTTTGGGGCCGGCGAGAGTCAAATCGAGTCGATGCTGCCAGACCTGATCCGCCGCGGCCGCACGCCCACGGTCGGCATCAATGCCAGCAAAACCACCATTATCTTGCGCATCGCCGCCACCGGCCCTACGGCGGACGCGTGTGCGGCGGCCATGGAACCGACCGTGGCCACGATCCGCCAGTGCCTGGGCCCGCTCGTTTACGGCGAGGGAAACGACGAATTGCAAGACGTTGTCGTGCGATTGCTGGGCCAACGGCGCCGCACGCTGGCCACCGTCGAAATCGGCACCGCGGGGCTGGTCGCCGATTGGTTGGGCGCGGTTGCCGACGTTCGCGGCATATTTCTCGGCGGCATAGTGGCGCCGGCAGCCGGGCCGTTGGCTGCCCTGCTCGGCATAACGCCCGCCCTGACGGCCGGCGAGCAGCTCGGGAGCGAGGAAACCGTGGGCCGTCTGGCCGTGGCGTGCCGGCAGCGTTTCGCCGCCGATTATGCCTTGGCCGTGGGGCCGTTTCCCAGTTTCAGGCCGGCGGCGACCGAGCCGGCGCCGGTTCGCGTGGCCTTGGCCGCCCCGGAGGGCGTCCGCGTCCGACAGATACCGTTTGCCGGCCATCCCGCCACGCTCAAATTCTTCTGTGCCAAGCACGCGCTCAACCTGCTGCGGCTGTCGCTGATCGGCCCACCGACATAGCCGGCATAGAACCATGCGACAAATGCCTCCCCACGACGGCCACGGCGTCGTCGGCCGGCCCGCACGACGGTCTTAATCGTCATAAATCCCACCCCGAAAGCGGCTGTAGCCGCGAATTTTCGGCATTTGCTGGCCAAAAGGGTGCGGTGTGGTTAGTATAGATCTTAGTCCCGCAGCGATCGACCTACACGGTCGAGCGTGTTTCCCAAGACTCATCAGTGGCGTTTGTTCCCCTGCGGGATCGCAACCTCACGGAGCATGAAAATGGCGCTGTTCCACCTTTTCGGCAACTCAAAACAGGCGCGGCGGCAGAAGAACTCCCCCCAGCACGCCCAGCGCTCGCGGCGGGCTCGCGTGGAAGCCCTGGAACCGCGAACTCTGCTCACCACCCTGAGCCTGCTGAACGTTCCCAGCGGCGGCCTGACGGTCACGGCCGGTTCGTCCTTGATGTTTGCCCTCAATGGCAGCGGCGGCAGCAATCTCACCTTCAGTGCCAGCAGCGGCAACAGCAGCCAAGTGGCGGCCTCGGTCACGCCTGCCACGAATGAAACCTTGCAGCTCACGGTGACGGCCAACACTTCGTCGACGGCCATCAGCTCCACCAACCCGGGGACCGTCATCTCCGGCACCATGGATTTCCAGTTGTTCGACAACTACGCCGGCGTCGGGGCGATCACCAGCCACATCGAAAGCCTGGTCGGTCAGAGCTTCTACAATAATTTGCAGTTCTTCCGCATCATCAACGGCGTGCTCCAGGCCGGTTCGCCGACCAACAATGGCCAGGGCGGCTCGGGCGCCAGCGGCGCCATTGGCACGACCTACGACGACGCCTATAGCCCCGACCTGCAATTCAGCACCGGTGGCGTGTTGGCGATGGCCAAGAGCGCCAACGACGGCAACGATTCACAATTCTTCATTACTTCCAGTGCGGTCGCCGCCTACAATTACCGGTATAGCATCGTCGGCTTTGAAACCCAGGGAAGCAGCTTCGAGCAGCAATTGTCCACCCTGCCCGTCGAGACGAGCACCAACTTCTCCGGCGAAGACTCGCAGCCCGTCAACACGGTGACGATCACCTCGGCCAGCATCATCACCGACAAGCAGAACGGCGTGCTGATCCTCAATGCGCCTTCGACGGCAACGGCCGGCCAGACGGAGACGGTCAACGTCACCGTCGGCGACGGCACCGCGGCCGACACGGTCGTCGTGCCGATCACGGTGACGATCGCGGCCAACACATCGACGACTCTGTCCAACCCTTACCTGGGCACGATTCCGGCTATCAACACGGTGGCCGGCAAGTCGGTCACGGTCACCAGCATCCCGGCCATCAATCCCGGGAGCGGCACGATGTACTACAACTATGGCCTTTCCGGCGACAACAATTCGACGGTCACTGCCTTCAATAACAATACCGGCCAGTTTACCATCCAGCCCACGGCCGGCTTCGTCGGCATGACGCCGATCTTGCTCGCCGTCTGCAACTCCGCGGCCGATACCACGTCGATTGGTTCTTATGACACGCAGGTGGTGCCCATGTTCGTCACGCCCACCGCTCCCAGCATCAGCGTGTCGGGGGTTTCCGCGGCGGGCTACCTCAACGTCGACACGGGGTTCACGTTCACGGTCTCCGGCCTGTTTGAAGGCACCGACGTGACCATCTTCGCCAACGGCCAGGAGCTCTACAGCACCCCGTCCACGGCTGCCTCCATGACGATCACCACCCCCAGCGGGACTACCTTGTCCGACGGCGTCTACACCTTCACGGCTTCGCAGACGGACTCGCTGGTCGATGTCACCGCAGGCAATCAGAGCATCACGAAGGACCTTGTCAGCCCGCTTTCCACCGGCGAGCAAGTCACCCTCAATACCACGGCCACGGCGGTTACCTTGCCCAGCGGCCAGGGCGCCGCCACCAAATTCACCCTGCGGCGTCTGGGGGCCAACGCCGAACTGGTGACCGATAGCAGCGGCAAGGTGCTTTGGACCGTGCCGACCGCCAGCGTCGTTGGACTCAACGTCATCGGCGTTGCCAACACGGCCGAACAACTCACGGTCGATCTCAACGTCGGCGGCGTCTTCGCCTTCAAGACCGGAGTGGCGTTCACCGCCGGCGCCGGCGTGAGCAATGATGTCTTGATCGTCCGTGGGAACAACGCGGGCAACACCTTCAACCTCAGCAGCGCCGGGCTGGTCGTCGGCGGCATGGATTTGACCTTCACCGGCGTGAGTCCGTTGCGGCTCCATGGCGGCACGGGCAACGACGACTATATTCTCCCCTCCAGCGCAACCAACGTCGCCATCACCGACCCCGGCGGCAACAACACCCTCGACTTCTCCGGCGACTCGAAGGGCATCACGTTGAACCTCGCCCTCAACAGCGGCCAGGCCCAGAGTATCGCCCCCTGGGGCAAGACCCTGTCGCTGCAAGGCACCTTCCAAGACCTGATCGGAACCCCCTATGCCGACACGCTCACCGGCAACGGCGCCGCCGACATCCTCACCAGTAACGGCGGCAACGACGTGCTCCGCGCCGGCTCGGGCAACACCGTGCTGGTGGGCGGCTCCGGCAACAGCACCCTCTATGCGGGCTCCGGCACCTGTCTGTTGATCGCCGGCAGCGGCACTAGCA
>CAYYBU010000347.1:0-4442 GCA_964469945.1 uncultured Planctomycetaceae bacterium | reverse complement strand
GCCTTATTTGCCGTGGAGGTAATCATATTGAGTGTCCGACCGGACGCTCCGGTTGACGACCAGCGCGGAAGCCATATGTCGGGCACCAGGAACCTGATTCTACCTCAACGCCAAAAAGAAGGTTGCCATGACGAACCCCAGAAGCCTGTGGGCCGCAGGCGCGGCCCTGGTGGCTATCGGCGGCATCATTGCCTACACCAGTCGCCCGGCGACGTCCGCCCCGGGCGATGCACGGGCCCTGGCCGAAGCAGGCACGATCGCCGCACCCCCGGCCGCGGCGGACCCTGTGCCTGCCCAAGTGTCCAATGCGCCGCGGGCGGATGCATCCGCGCCGCCTGCCGCCCAGGCCACACCTGACCGCGAGGCCGATGAGAAAGCCATCCGCGCCACGGCCGACACGTTCGTCAAGGCATTCAACGCCGGCGATGCGAAGGCGGTCGGCGCGCTGTGGGCCGTGGATGCGGAGTACACGGACGAGTCGGGCGAGTCCTATCAAGGCCGCGCCGCCATCCAGAAGGAATACGCCGACATGTTCAAGGAGCATCGCGGCGCGACCATGACCGTGACCATCGAGTCGATCCGCTTCCTCGGACCCGACATCGCGGTGGAAAAAGGCATTGCCAAAGTGAAACTGGCGGACGAATCGCTGGGGGCGCGTTACACCGTGGTCCACGCCCGCCGCGACGGCAAGTGGATCATGGTCGTCGGGCGCGATGCCCCCTACGTGCCGGGCTCGAACGAGGACTACCTGAAAGACCTCGATTGGTTGATCGGCGATTGGAGGCCCGAAGCCAAAGACCGCCCGTTGCGACTTCATTTCGAGTGGATGGCGCAAAAGAACTTCATCAAAAACACGTACACGGCCACCCAAGACGGCAAGTCGATGCTGACCGGCGGCCAGATCATCGGCTGGAATCCCAAGCTGGGACGCATCGTCTCCTGGCACTTCGACGCCGAGGGCGGCTTCGGCAACGACGTGTGGACCAAGGACGGCTCGAAATGGATCATCGAGGCCAAAGGCGTGTTTCGCAACGGCAGCGAAAGCACCGCGATCAACGTGCTGACGGCCATCGATGCCAACCATTTCACCTGGCAGTCCATCAAACGTACCCTGGACGGGGTGGCGATTCCCAATACGCCGCCGCTGATGATGGTGAGGGTGCCGAGCGCGCCGATCGGCAAGCACACAGCGTCCCCCAAGACCTAGTCCGATGAATTCCTGAAAAGGCGTCTCACATGAACAAGACAGCAATCCGGCTGACCGCAGCAATAGCCCTGGCACTGTTCGGGGCCCGGGGTGTCCATGCCCGCGGGTTCGGCGGCGCCCACGCCGGTGGCGGGTATTCGGCCGGCGGATCTCATGGCGGTTACCATAGCAGTTCTGCCAGCGGCGAGGTCTATCACGGCCCCGAGGGCACGACCGTCGCGCACGGTTCGGCGGGTGTCCACGGCGCGGCCGCGGGGCCGAACGGCGCTGCGGCCGGCGGCAAGGAGGTCAGCGGCACCGCGGTCAAAGGCCCGGAGGGCAATGAATATACTCACGAAACGTCCGCTGGACGCGGTGCCGCCGCGGGGCCCGACGGGGTCGAGGCCGGCCACTACGGCACGACCGGCAGCACGTATCACGGCGCAGGAGACGCCACCTATGCTCACGGCGCCGCGGGCTATAGTGCCGCGGGCTACGGCGCCGGCCACGTTGCCTTGCCGACCGACGCCGGCTATGGCATGTCGGCGGCGCGAACCGGCACGGCGGCGTACGCCGGCGCCGGCTACCACCAGACCGAGGCGGTCAGTGGCAGCGTCGCCGCCGCGCGCGGGGCCGCCGTCCGCAACGCTTATAGCGCCCCGGGTCTCTATGGCCACCAGTGGCAGACGGCCAACCCCGGCGCCTGGGCGCCGGCTGGCTGGACTGGCCAGCGGGCATGGGGTACGGCCACGTGGCCGACCGTGGGAGCGACGCTGGATTGGGGCAACACCGCACCCATTGCCTACAACTACGGTACGAACATCACCTACCAGGACAACCAGGTCTGCTATGGCGACCGCCCGGTCGCCACGGCGGCGGAGTACTACCAGCAGGCGGCCACGCTGGCCGACAGCGCTCCCGCGGCGGCGGCGCCCTCCGACGACTGGCTCCCGTTGGGCGTTTTCGCATTGGTCCAGAAAGAGCAGGCCGACCCGAACTTCGTCATGCACCTGGCGATCAACAAGTCGGGGGCGGTCGCAGGCAACTATACCGACGTCATCAGCGGGACGAATCGTCCCATTCACGGAGCGGTGGACAAAAAGACGCAGCGCGTCGCTTGGACGATCGGAAACAACAAGAACACGGTCGGTGAAACGGGACTCTACAACCTTACCCAGGACGAGGCGCCGGCATTGATCCACATCGGTAAGGACAAGACCCAACAGTGGCTGCTGGTCCGGTTGCAACCACCGGAACAGGCCAGTGGCGGGCCCTAACCCAGGAGAAAATGAATCATGTTGCGTGAAATCGCGAAGTCAGGCGGTGTGTTGCTGGCCGTATGGGCGCTGGGGGCGCTGGCCGTTTCGGCGAGCGAATTGACCCCCGGCGACGTGGCGCCCAATTTCCACGGTCTTCCCGGAACCGACGGCGAAAAACATGGCTTGGCCGATTACCGGGATGCCAAGGCCATCGTGTTGGTCTTTACCTGCAACCACTGCCCGGTGGCCAGCGGCTATGAAGAACGACTGGTGGCCTTACAGAAGCAGTATAGGGGCAAGGGCGTGCAGTTCATGGCGATCAACGTGAGCACGATGCCGGCCGATCGGCTGGCAGCGATGCAGCAGCGCGCGAAAGAAAAGGACTTCAATTTCCCCTATCTCTACGACGCTTCGCAGAAAATCGGCCGCGATTACGGCGCCGCGGTCACCCCCCATATTTTCCTATTGGACAAGAATCGCAAGATCGCCTATGTGGGCGCCATCGACGACAACCTGAATCCGCGGAAGGTGAAGACGCACTACCTGGCCGACGCCTTGGATTCGCTGCTGGCCGGCAAGAAGCCGCCGCAGGAGACCACCAAGGCCTTTGGTTGCGGGATCCACTACGAGTGACCACCTTGGCGGCGCGACCAGTGGCATGTGTTTCCCGGCCACTGCAGTGCCGGCGAATTGTCGGCGCCGGCGCCAGGCGTCTGCGCAACGCCG
Organism: uncultured Planctomycetaceae bacterium; assembly: GCA_964469945.1. Taxonomy (GTDB): domain Bacteria; phylum Planctomycetota; class Planctomycetia; order Pirellulales; family Thermoguttaceae; genus CAYYBU01. Next base: position 1,271 of record CAYYBU010000347.1, on the reverse strand, counting down.
GCCTCTATTGGCCGGCCCTGCTGTTGATGATGAGCGCATGCGCGAGCAGGCCCCCGCCTAGCGCCGAAATCTCGCTCAGTTCCATCGACGCCGCGGGCCTGCGCCAAGCCATCGCCGCGCACCGTGGGCAATTCGTGCTGGTCGACTTCTGGGCCACCTGGTGTGGACCATGCGTTGAGTTGTTTCCTCATACGCTCGAACTGCAACGGCGATTCGGCGACCGCGGGCTGTCGGTCGTCACGGTCAGTATCGACGATCCCGACCATCGCGCGGCGGTTGCCAAATTTCTCGCGGATCGAGGAGCGACGACGGAGAATTTCTTGTCCACCTACGGGGTGGGGCCGGCGGCCTTCACGGAGTTCGGCATCGACGACGGAGCGGTGCCGCACGTGCGCCTTTACGATCGCCAAGGCAAACTGGTCAAAACATTTGCCAGCGGCGGCAAGACCATCGACCCCAAGGCGGTCCAACAGGCGGTCGAAGCCATGCTGAAAGAGGCGGCCGCGGGTTCTTGACAGCGATCGGCGTCCATACTACCATCAGGGGCGTCGTCTACGATCCAGATTCCATCCGTTCAGTCATCGCCTCGAGCGATCCAAGGGAGGAGTAGCGCATGGCAGGCAGAAATTGGCTTCGCGCAGTCGTGTTGGCGTTGTGCGGCATCCTGGCCGCAATGTCGGTTCCGCAAGGGGGCGCCCAGACCAAGGACAAAATCCCCGTCAATCCCAAGCTGCTGGTGAAGCCCCCCGCGGGGGCAATTGTGCTGTTCGGCGGCAAGGCGGAGCAGATGCGCGACAACTGGTACGCGCGGCGCAGCCTCAAGCCGGCCGGCTGGACCGTGGACGACCAGGGGGTGGCAACGCCCAATCATCGCGATATCAGCAGCAAGCAGGAATTCGGCGATTGTTACCTGCACGTGGAGTTCTGCGAGCCGCTGACGAGCACTGGCAACAGCGGCGTCGGCATGGAGGGCCGCTACGAGATCCAGATTCTGAACTCCTACGGCAAACAGCCCGAAGCCCACGAGTGCGGCGCCTACTACAGTGAGACGCCGCCCAGGGTGATCGCCTCCAAGCCGGCCGGCCAATGGCAGACCTACGACATCTTCTTCCGTGCGCCGCGGTTCGACGCGAACGACAAGCTCGTCGAAAAGGCCCGGGCCACCGTGTACCAGAACGGCATCGTGATCCACGAGGATGAAGAGATCCAGGGGCCCACCGGCATCCAGTACGAGCAGTACAAGGGCGAGGTGCCGAAGGGACCGATCGTCC
>CAYYBU010000346.1:0-4447 GCA_964469945.1 uncultured Planctomycetaceae bacterium | reverse complement strand
CGCTCGAAGTACGCGGTGACCGGCCTGTACTTCTACGACAATCAAGTGCTGGAGATTGCCGCCGATCTGCGTCCCTCGCCGCGGGATGAACTGGAAATCACCGATGTCAATCGGGCTTATCTGGATCGCGGCGCGCTCTACGTGGAACAACTCGGCCGCGGCTTCGCCTGGCTGGACACCGGCACCGAAGTCTCGCTGCTCCAGGCCGGAGAGTTCGTGCGCACCATCGAAGAGCGTCAGGGCTTGAAGATCGCTTGTCTGGAAGAGATCGCCTACGCCAAGGGGTTCATAACGGCCGCGGAACTGGAACGGCTGGCAGGGCAATTCAACAACAGTTACGGGCACTATCTGCTGGGATTGCTGGACGGTTCCGCGCAGGGCTGAACGAGCGTTGGGAAGGTGCTATTGCCGGAGGGTTGCCGGCTGGCGGCAGCGACCAGCTTCTTGACCAATTGGGGGGTTATTGCGCTCGACGCCCCCTACCTCTTCCGCACGACCTCACCGCACCCCCTCTTTAGTTGCATACAGACGGCACAAGAGCCATATTGTGCGTAATATAGGCAAGCGGAAACAGTATTTCCGGGGATAAGGGCCGGATCGTGCGAATCGCGCATAACGAATTCAATATTCGTAGCAAGTTGCTTGACAATTCTGCATGTTTCGATAAGAATCAGCAGTAGCGTAGTAGGGTAGGCGTGCGTTGTGTCGATTTTACGGTCCCGCTCGTCGTGAATTTCGCGGCCTGCGGCGGCTAGGTTTTCCGTTAAAAGCTGCGGTAGCAGCCCAACCGGGCGATTCACCCAGGAGGCAGCGTTGTTCGGCCCAATCCATCGCAAGGCATCCGGAGGTGCGCGCGCGCACTTGCCGGATACGGTGTTGCGTGGCATCTCGATTGCCGCGCTTTTTCAGCCCCTTCTCTTCATGGCCTTGCTTCTGGCTGCCTCGGCGGCCGTCGCGGACACGATGCCCTGGAACGAAACCGGCACGACGGTCAGTTTCCTCGACATCAACGAAAGTTCCGCGACCGATCCCTTGCCGCTCTTCGGCGAGCCCACGGTCTCCGGGAATCAGTTGTTGTTTGCGCCCGCGTCCTTCGCTTCCTATTCCCAGAACCTCTCCTCGGACCAGACCAACAGTCATCTCCAGATGACCATTGCGATCCAGCCCGGTCAAGCTACGGGCATCACGAATTTGTTGTTCACCGAGGAGGGTGATTACACGCTGGTCGGCGCGCCGACCACCTTGGCCAACGCGTCGGTGGCTACCCCGGTTACGTTGATGATCAATGACGACAGCAGCCTCGTCATGAGCGCGTACATGACCTTTTCGTCGATGCCCGTGGGAAGCAGCACCTTCACGTCGCACAGCGGTTCCTTCTCGCTGGCAGGGGATGGCGGCGTGGGCATACTCTGGGAAGGGCAATTGGATGCCGATATCGGGGCCTTCTTGCAGAGCCAGAATTACTCGAGTCCCGCCACGCAAATCTCCGTGTCTCTGGATGATGCCTTATGCACCTGGAGCACCGCCGGCGCCAGCGCCGACGTTGAAAAGAAACTGTTCGACGTGGTCGCGACCACGTCATCGGTCCCCGAACCGGGTACGATCGCGCTGCTTGTTGCGGCCGTCGCCGCCCTGGGGATGCACGTTTGGCGACGGAGGCTCCGCCGCGCCCCGCCATGATTTCTTGAAACGTTTCCCCGCGAACATCCGCTGGCGAGTCGTTCTGGTCTCGGCCGCCGCCTTGGCCATCGGGTTGGCTCATGCGCCGCTGTTACGATTGCTGACCTGGCCGTTGCGGAGCGAGCAATCCAGCGAGGACGCCGGCTACCTGGTTCTCCTGGGAACCGAACGGGGCGTTCACGGCAACCATGGTTTGGCGGCCGCCGCGCGTTTTTATCGGGCCGACACCAGGCGGCGGATTCTCTTGATCGAGTGTCGTCCGGGGCGGCTGGCGGAACTCGGCATCCTGCTGCCATTCGCGGCGCTGGGCCGCCAGGAGTTGATCCGCCGCGGCGTGCCGGATACCGCCATCGAGACCATGCCGGGCCAAGCGGCCGATGCGTGGGACGCTGCCCGAGAGTTGGCCGCCTGGCTGCACGCACGGCCCGGCGTGCTGGTCGCCTACGCGTCTTTGCCTCTTAGCGGCGGCCATTTGCGTTGGATCCTCGACCGGACCATGGCGCCGGGCGATGCCGCGCGGATTCGCATTTTTGCCCCCGAGGACCCCGCGCGGGCTTCGGGGAATTGGTGGAAGTCCCGCTCCGGCGTCAAGGCCTTCATGTTCGCCTGGATCGAGCGGGCTTACGCCTGGTGCCAGGGTGAGCAGCCCCCACCGCCGCCGCAGCAAAGTGCCGCGGCCTATCAAGCCATGTTGCGCAAGGCCTTCGAGAAATCACCGTGAAGTTTTCTTGGCATCGACCGAAAAATCGCCTCGGCCCCCGGGAAGGGGACAGTCCCATTTTCGTCGAACGAAAATTGGGACAGTCCCCTGTTCGACGATCGTGGTTGTTTCTGCTGGCCGTCGGCCTGCTGGCGGTCCTGTATCTGGCCCGGGGAACGTTGCTGCCGGCGGCGGCCGCCTGGCTCGATGTCGGCCGGCCGCCGCAATCGGCCGATGCCATTATGTTGTTGACCGGGGATGCCGAGACGCGCGCTTTTGCGGCCGCCGCTCTCTACAAGGCCGGCTGGGCGCCGCGCATCGTGTTATCCACGGTCGCCAATCGCCCTCCGCCACAAGATCCGCTCGACGAGCAAAGCAAGCTGCCGCGCGAACACGAGATCAACCTCCGCGTGCTGTTGGCCTGCGGCGTGCCGCGCAGCAAGGTGGTGATCTTGGACGGGCAGGCCCGCAGCACCTACGACGAGGCAGTGGCCTTGGCGGCTTATCTGGCCGAGTCGTCGCCGCAGCGTCTACTGGTGGTGACCAACGGTTATCACACGCGGCGGGCACGGTGGATTTTCCAGCGCGTGCTGGGTGGGCAGGCAACGCGGATTGCCGCGATTTCGGCCCCCATGGACGACCTCCAAGCCGACAACTGGTGGCGGAGCGAAGAGGGTTTTGCCATCATTTTGGGGGAGTACTTGAAGTTGGGATTTTATGGTTTGCGTTACGGCAACCTCGGCTACGGGGCCGCCGTGCTGGTGCTGCTGTTGGTGGTGCTGGTCTATCGACGTAACTGGCTAATGGGCAAGGACCTCGGACAAGTGGTATAATAGAAGGTCTGTAACCGATTCTCCAAGCTCCTGAAGTACGCTTATGAGAACGCTCAATGTTCGACTGGCCGCCACGCTCCTCATTGGAGGTATCATGTTCGGCGGCATGGTGCATGTGCTGCACTATTTCCAAGTGCGGCGGACCGCCTCGGTGTTTCTCCGCGAGGCGCACCGTGCCAAGGAAAAGAAGCAGTACCGCTCGGCCATGGAGAATCTGCGCAAATACGTGAACATGGCGCCGCACAACGCGGATGCCGCCGACGCCTTGGAGGAATTGGGCGACATGATCGTCGACCTGGCCCCCAATCCGCAGTCGGCGGGGAAGGCCTTCGGGGTCTTCGAGGAACTGTTGCGCGACGAGCCGAACCGGCCCGAAGCGCGGCGGCGGCTCATCGACGTGGCCATGGGCATCGGCCGCTGGTCGGATGCCGAAGCCCACGTCCGCTACTTGCAGGAGAGTTCCCCGCAGGACGCCACGCTGTGGGATCTGCTGGGCCGCTGCCAGGCCGTTTCGGGGAAAGACAAAGAGGCCAAAGAATGCTTCGAGCAGGCGATCAAGTTGAAGCCCGACCTGTTGGAGGCCTACTCGCGTTTGGCGTCCATCTTGCGGCAGCGCCTGAGCAGCAACAAGGAAGCCGATGCGTGCATGAAGAAATTGGTGACGGTCAATCCCAAGTCGGCCAAAGCACACCTCTTGAACGGAATCTACTTGATGGGCACCGGCGCCACCGAGAAAGCGATGGCCAGTGCCCAACGGGTCTTGAAGCTGGCTCCCAACGATCGCGAAGGGCTCTATCTGGCGGCCCAGTGCGCTCTGAGCGGCAAACACTACAAAGAAGCCCGCGAGTTCGCCGAGCGCGGCGTCAAGTTGTACAAGGACAGTGCGGCCATGTACGTGACGCTGGCCGACATCGATCTGCATTTGGGCAAGCGGGAAAAAGCCATTGCCGAACTGCAGCAGGGCTTGGCGGCGACCAACAAGAACGTGCAGATTCTTTGGGCCCTGGCCAACTTGTACCTGGACGGGCATAAGCTATCCGAAGCGCAGACCATGATCGGCGATTTGCACGCGGCGAAGTACCAGGCGGTGATGTTGCATTACCTGGACGCGCGGATGGAGTTCGCCCAAGAGCATTGGCAGGCGGCCCGGGTGGCCCTGGAGGCGGTCCGCCCCAGCCTGGGCCCGTGGCCCAGCCTGCAGAAGCAGGCCGATTATCTGATCGGCCGCTGCTAC
>CAYYBU010000345.1:0-4450 GCA_964469945.1 uncultured Planctomycetaceae bacterium | reverse complement strand
AGGGGACAGTCCCATTTTCGTGGCCTCCTGCCACAAAAATCGGGACAGTCCCCAACTCGCGGCCGTGGGAACTGGCCGGACAGAACTCCTGTTCCACGTCGGCCAGCATTTCTTCGATCTGATGCAGTTGTTCGGCCGGCTCCAGCTCGGCTGATTCCAACGCGGCCGACTCCAGATCGGCCGGTTCCAACGCCTCCGGCTCCGGCAATTCGGGCTCGAACACGGCGGGCTCGAACTCGCCGGCCGGCAGCGCGGCGGCCGGCGGCGGCGCTTCGGCCGGTTCGTCTTCCAGGCCACCGAACTCGATCACGTTGTCGCTCGGTTGCGACGGTTCGCTGCCCGGCGTGGGCAACTGCTGGAGATCGGCCCAGGCTTCTTCCACGTGCGCTGGTTCCAATTGCCGCGCGCCGCGGGCGCAGGCCAGCAACAGGGCATGATCGCACACCTGGTTGATCAGCCGCGGCACGCCGTCGGTCGCCTTGTAAACGCTCTGACAGGTCTCGGCGGGAATCAGCCTGGGGCCTTTGCCCCCCGCGGCGGCGATGTGGGTGTGAATGTATTCTTGCGTCTCCGTGCGGTTCAGTGAATCCAGGTAGCAGCGGGCGATCACGCGCTGGTTGAAGGAATCGAGCTTGGGACTGGCGAATCGCTCTTCCAGAATGCGGTCGCCGGCCAGCACCAAGCGGACCCGCGGCTGCCCCTGGTGCGACAGGTTGGTCAGGGTGCGGATCTCCTCCAGCATACGCAAAGGCAGCGTGTGCGCTTCATCGACCAGCAGCAACATGCCCTGGGGACAGTCGCTGTCGGCGATGCCCCCGGGGCAGTCGCCGCTCGTGGTGAGGTGCTCGACCAGCGAGAGCCGCAGTTCGCCCTCATCCAAACCGCGATAGGGCTGCCCCAATTCATAGAGGATCGACTGCAACAGGGCCCGGCAAGTGCCAAGCCGCCCCGTACCGAGCAGGGCGACGGAGAAGGTGCTCTTGAATTGCGCGGCCAGCAGTTGGCAGAGTAGGGTCTTGCCGATGCCCGCGGGGCCGATGACTACCCCCACCCCCTCGCCGCGCTCGATCGCGCGGGCCAGCGTGGTACGGGCCGCTTCCATGCTGGCGGCCGGATAATACCGATCGGTCCGCGGCATCGTGCCAAAGGGCCGCGCACTGAGGTTGAAATAGCTTTCGTACATGGGTATTCCTATTTCCCCGTCAGCAACATCGCTGCCAGACAACTCGTCGTCACCAGCAAGCCGATGACGATCCACAGCGTGCGGACCAGCTTGGACCGGCCCAGCCGCGTGGTCCTGGCCGGGTTGGTTTCCGGAAGAATGCCGAGCACGGGAACCGTCAACATTGCGCTGAGTTGAGCTAGCGAATCGACGGTCGGTTGCATGGCGGCGCCGGTGGCGATCATTCCCAAGCCGACGGTGGTGGTCAGCGCCAGGGCCAATCGCAGCCGCCCGGGCCAGGACGGCACGGCAGCCTGGATCTGCGCCAGTTCCAAATCGATCTGCGGCTCTTGTTGGCAGGTCTGCCAGGCCGCGCGTTCGGCCCGGGTCGCGGCGTCATGTGCCCGACTCGCTTCGGCAACGCCCTGCTGCAACTTCTTCAATGTCGCGGGCACGTCGGTCGGAGCCACCATCTGGCGGTTTGTGGGAACTGCCGCGGACGATGCCGCGTCCGAGTGCCGCGCGGGGATCCAACGTTCGGTCTCGGCCAACTGCCGTCGCAAATCGGCCAGGCGAGATTCGGTTTCCTGGACTTCAGGGTGAATCGGCGTGCAGTTCACCAGCAGATGGGCTCGGCGTTGCTCCAGTATGCCCAATTGTCGACTCAAATCGAGCCAAGCCGGATTGTCAACCAGCGACGAATTTGCCGCAGCGGTCTGCGTAGATTGCGTCGTCTGTGATGGATTTTGCTGAGACTGTTGCCACTGCTGTTCCACGAAGGCATCGAGTCCGGCAGTGGCTTGACGCAACTGTTCGGCTGCCCGGTTGGTTGCCTCATGGGCGTCGTGGGAGGCCGTTTCCGCCTGCGATCGCCATTGCTGCCGGTATCCGTCGGCATAGGAGCAGGCCAAGCCATTGACCCATTGCGCGGCGGCGCGCGGGTTGTCGTCAGTATATTTGAGGGAGAGCTGCCAGCCGCCAGCCGCGTCGGTGACGGCCATCTGGACCGCCAGCTTGGCTTGCAAACGGCTCATCGCTTCCATGACCGCCCCTTCTTGAGTCGCCGCGGGGGTTTCGGTGCCCAAAACTTGCCGGGCGGCCCGGGCCACATTGGCTTGCGAGAGAATCTGGCGGCGGACGCTGTTGGAATCCAAACTCGCGTTGGCCGGGCGGTTGGCTGGGTCGGCGTGGAGACGGACCAAGGCGGTCGCAGTACACGGCTGACACGGCGTAGTGGCCGATCTGCCGCCAGCTCCCCACCCATAGGGTAACAGGTAAACGACGGCAAACGCGATAAGATACGCAACCTTAGGGACGTTAAAAAGTGGCGGCCCGCCAGCGGTTGCTTTCATGGCGATATGATTTGCAGACATGCTACGCCTCGTCGCGACAGCCCTCGTGCGCAGAAAATCCCATACATTCGACATCGACCCATCGGCGGCTGAAGCTTGAGGGCAAGGCATGTTGCCGCTTGACAGCAGCACGGTTGAAGGTCAACTTGGTAATATGGGCGCCACGGGAGTGAACGCCGTTTCAGATTAAAACCGCCCTCACCCCCTGCCCCTCTCCCGCATGGCGGGCGAGGGGAGACTCGATTTCCGACCGTCCCCACCCTGGCACCCTCTCCTGGCCTGTCGCGCGCGACAGGCCAGCGAAGGGAGACACATGTTCCAAATCAAGATCTGTGGAATTACCAACGTCGAGGACGCCCGGGCGGTCGCCCGCGCGGGGGCCGACGCCGTGGGCCTGAACTTCTATGCAAAGAGCCCGCGCGCGATCACCACGGATCAGGCCCGGGCGATCATCCGTGTGTTGCCCTCCGATATGGTCAAGGTGGGCCTATTCGTCGATACGCCGCCGGCGGAGATCGGTGAGACGTTCGATCGACTGGGACTGGACTTGATTCAACTCCACGGCGATCAGCCGCCGGAGTTTCTGACGCTATTGGGCGGGCGTCCCGTCATGCCGGCATTCCGTATTGGCCCAGCGGGGTTAGATCCCGTGGTCGCATATCTTCACGCCTGCAAGGGGATGTCGCATAAGCCTGCAATGCTGCTGTTTGATAGCTATAAGGTTGATTGCTATGGAGGCACCGGCATCGGTTTGGACATCAGTGCGTTAAGCGACTACCGCCAGCAGACTGGATCCTACAAAATCATCCTTGCAGGTGGGCTAACACCATTCAATGTAGCGAATGCTATTCAGACCACTTATCCGGATGGCATAGATACATCCAGCGGGGTGGAGTCATCTCCTGGACACAAGGATGCAGCCGCCGTGGCGGCATTCGTCAACGCCGCCCGGGAGGCGTTCCGACGGATAAAGATTTGATCTCAAGGTCGAAGCGGTGTGCTTTCCATCCCCCCAGGACACGTGGTGGTCGCAGCGAGACCTAGCCTGTTTGCTACGATCGCTCGGTCCCAAGACTTTGCCACCCCCCCGATGGCGTTCTTTGCCGGGGCCGTAGTATAAGGTACCTTTGGTAGAAGAGAAGAAAGGAAATCCTATGACCGACCACGAAACTGAAAACGAGGCCGTGCGACTGGCCAAGGCCGAATTGCAAAAGGCGCAAGCGCTCTACGAGCGGGTGTGCCGTGAGGCCGCCGAACGGATCGAGACCGTCCGCTGCACGACCGTGGGCGATCTGCTCGATGGCACGCGCAACACGATCCGCAAGCACCCCGGGGCCAGCCTGGGCGTTGCCCTGTTGGCGGGCGTTTTCCTCGGGCGGCTGCTGAAACGTTGATCTTTCCGTGCTGCCACCATGCCTGATCCTGGCGAATATCAAGCCCGACATGAACTTCGCTTGCGCATCGCCCGCGCGCGACGCCGCATGGATCGCCATCTCGTCGCGGCCAGCGCAAGTGGCCGGCAATTGCTCAGTTGGCAAACCTACGTGCGGCGTTATCCGGGCTATGCCGTGCTGGCGGCCCTGGGGGCGGGGCTCACGCTGTCCGCCGGCTTGAAACGCGGCGGTTGGGGGCGCCGGTTGGGCGCGCGCTTGGTAACGCAGGCAGGAGGCCGCATCGGGGAACTCGTGTGGCAAGAGCTCCGATCCTGGGTCGCTTCGCTCGGAACGGCCACGACCGCAGAAAGCACCGAGGCGAACCATGACGGAACATGAGCGGCCCCTGCTGGCGGACTTGCAAGACCAGCTTGGCGCGGTGGCGACCGATCTTGGCGCCATGCTCGCGCTCCGTTGGGACCTGGCCCGTTCGGAACTGCGGGCCGGCACGCGCTCGGTCAAGCGTCTGGCCCTTGCCGCCACCGTCAGCGGCGTGATGTTTT
>CAYYBU010000344.1:0-4450 GCA_964469945.1 uncultured Planctomycetaceae bacterium | reverse complement strand
AGGGCGAGGTTGGCCGAGTGAATGAATGCCAGCGGAATCATCTGCGGCACCGCGATAATCGTTCCCCACCAAAGCAGTTTTTTGAGCGCCACTTTCTTGCAAAGAAATCCATACAGCAGGAATGTCGGTATGAACGCCGCGGCGAAGATCCCGTTGTAATATGAATAAACGGCATCGGATGCATGGAGCTCGTCGGTCAAATAGAATTGTAGCGGAGTGGCTGCCCCGGGCGCGAAATTCCATAGAAAGCAGATCAGCACCGCCGGATAAATAGCCCGATGCTTCACCAACCGCTTTACGTCCCCCGCAAGATTCGTGCCCTTGGCCTGCGGTTTATCGTAGGCACGGCTGAATACGGAACGCGGCTTCCAAAAGCCCAACAGGCCGATACAGCAGACGAATCCAGCCACCAGCAGGAAAGTGGATTTCGGATGCAGATTGTCGGATATGTACGCGGAAGCAAATGCGCCGGCAACGTAGGGAACGGACATGACGATGTTCCACAACACGCTCAGGCGTCCGGACATCAATTCCTCCTGGCCTACGAGGGCCATCAGCCCTTGATAAGCCGCCACGACGAATCGGGACAATAACATCGCCAGAAAGATCCCGACCGAGAGTCCCAGGTAGGAAATATGTGCAAACGCCAGCAAAAGGAATACGACCGCGGTCGCCGGGGCAAAGATCAGGAAGAAGCCGCGGTCCCGCAAACCGAAGGGGTTCCACAAGTCGCGCATAAGGCCGAAGGTGAACGCAAGGTACACGGGAATGGCGGTGAACAAGCGGAAAATGGCGATCTGCTCCGCCGTCGCGTTTAGTTGGTTCTTCAACATGTACGACGTCTGGATGTCGAGAAGGTACCCGGTCGGCGTCGCCAGATATAGAAAAAGGGTCAGCGAACCGAAATAGAGGAAGGTTTGGCGGGTGTGTGCCGAACCATCTTCGCCGCTGGCACTGGAACCAATACGATTCATATCTTGGTCCTATTGTGAGGCGAGACGGTTACCCATTTCCTGCTATACTTCCTCACGGTGTGCCTCAAACGATTCTAGCAGGGAGCCCGAACGATGGGAAGACCCAACACGATGACCGAACTGGTCAAGCCCAACAAGGCGAAGGGGCTGAAGGGCAAGTACAGGACGAAGTACAACGGCGTCTATCGGTGGTATCGGGCGAACAGCAAGCAAGAATCCCTGACCATGTTCCATGCGGACAACCTGCAAGCGGCTGCGGTACGCCGGGCCGCGGCCGAGTTGTACGCGACCATGCCATGACCGGCGACCGCGAGAAATGCCTCGCCGTCGGTTGTGACGACTACGTCGTCAAGCCAATCACCTTGCAGGGACTGCGGGAAACGCTGACCCGATACATTCCCAGACCGGACGCTACGACAGCCGCCCAGCGCGTCTAGTCCTTAAACAAGCGAAGGCCGAAGGCCTTCGTTGCCGTTTTTTGGCGGCTGTATAAATCGACACCGCCAGCGGCCAGCGTCATGGACGTTGGAAGGGGGCGTCGGGTTGTCTCGTTTTTCATCTCGGGCTCGGTTGCACTCAGTGCGGTTTGGCGTGGCGGCGGACCGGAGCGTCCGGACTCCGGCCAACGAGGCCATGACCATGTAGGCCCAGTTCGACAGCAGACTGTCCACCGGGGCGGTCAACGACCGCACGTCGCCCTTGAGTTGCGCGTGGAGATTCTCTTGGTTGCCGCGGCGCGGTCTTGACCTGGTGTTTCACCCGGCGGGCGAGCACTTTCCAGGCTTCCGCCGGGAGTTTCGCCGCCTTCTTCTCTCTCCCCGTTGCCCTCGCGTCCCTGTCGGACTTGGCTTCGCTTGGCACTTATGCAATAATCGTGCCGAACAGGATTGCCACCAACCCGGTATTTCCGGCCCAACGGGCCGGCCGTTCCTCTTCAATTCCACGCATAACGCTCATCGAGGTCTCCGTCTTCAAGTGTTCCAGCAACTCGGCCACGCTCACGGTCCGCGCGAGCGATTGAGGCATAGGAATTGTTGGCCCGTTGGGCCGAAGGGTGATTGAGAGTGGACGGATGGATTATCTCTCGGCGGCGACCCGATTACCAGGGCGTTGCCCTTCGCTGGATGAACGCCTGGGCCTTCGGCCCGCATGTTGTTCGGCCTGCGACGTGGATTTCGTCCGCCTCCCACGCCTCGTGTGTTCCCAGCAGGGGGTATTGAAACTCGGCCGGCATCACGCATAATGGGCGCTGGCCGCAGCGGCTCCCCTGGGCACCCACAATCAGCGATCCAAACGCATGAGCATCGACTTCAAACTCCCCGAGTTGGGCGAAAACATCACCAGCGGCGACATCGTCACCATCCTCGTCCATGAAGGCGACCAGATCGCGGCCAATGATGGCGTCGTCGAACTGGAAACGGAAAAGGCGGTCGTCGAAATCCCCTGCCCACACGCCGGCAAGATCAGCAAAATCCACGTCAAGAAGGGCGACACCGTCAAGGTGGGACAAACCCTGCTCACGCTGGAGCCCGACACGGAAACGGCCGTGGCGCCGGCGGCGGTTGAGGCGCCGCGCACGAAGGCCCCAACATCCGCCGTCGCCCCTCCCGCGAAGGAAAAAGAAGCGGAGGACACCGGCCTGCTGCCCGCCGGTCCCGCCGTGCGGCGATTGGCCCGGGAACTGGGTGTCGAACTGCGGCAAGTCCGCGGCAGCGGCCCGCGCGGACGCATCACGACCGAGGACGTTCAAGCGGTGGCGGGTGATGCCGCGACGCCGCCTGCGGGAGCCCCTGCCACAACCGGGGAACGAAAGCCAGAGCCGCTGCCGGTGGCCGCGGCCGTGGTTCCGCCGGGCGAACCGGGGCAAGACGCCTGGGGCCCCGTGCGCCGCGAGCGGATGCCGCGCATTCGCCGCACCATCGCCGAACAGATGGCCCGCTCGGCCAGCATCATTCCCCACGTCACCAATTTCGACGATGCCGACATCACCGTGCTGGAAAGCCTGCGCGGCAGCCTGCCGGACGGCTACTTGGGTGACAAGCTCCGTCTGACGCTGATGCCCTTCCTGCTCAAGGCCGTGGCCCTGTCGCTACGGCGGCACCCGGCGCTGAATGCCAGCCTGGACATGGAGCAAGGCGAGATCACCTATAAGCAATATGTCAACGTGGGCGTGGCCGTCGATACGCCGCGCGGGCTGGTCGTGCCGGTGCTCCGCGATACCGACCGGCTGACGATTGCCCAACTGGCCCAAGGGTTGGTCACCGTGGCGGCGCGGGCGCGGGCGGCCCAGTTCGCGCTCGAGGAAATCCGCGGCGGCACCTTCACCATCAGCAATCTCGGCGCGGTCGGCGGCAGCTACAGCACGCCCATCATCAACCATCCCGAGACGGCCATCCTCCTGGTGGGACGTTCGCGGTGGATGCCGATGGCTCGCGGCGAGAACCACGACAAGATCGAGATCCGGCTGCTGTTGCCGCTGAGCCTCTCCTACGATCATCGCCTGGTCGATGGCGCCGCAGCCGGGCGGTTCCTCAATGACGTGATCGGGTATTTGCAATCGCCGGCCAAATTGTTGTTGGAACCGCTGCCCAATACGTGAGCAGCCTGTGAAGTCGATTGTAGTAGGCACACGCCGTGTGCCGTAACTGACGGACGGCACACGGCGTGTGCCTGCTACCAAGGAGCCATCCCTCTGCTATGGACACGCAACTTGTGGTGATTGGCGGCGGACCGGGCGGTTACGCCGCGGCCTTCCTGGCGGCCGACCTGGACATGCAAGTGACCCTGGTCGATCTGGAACCGCGCTTGGGCGGCGTCTGCCTGCTGCGCGGCTGCATCCCCTCCAAGGCCCTGCTGCACGTGGCCAAGGCCATCAACGAGACCCAACATCTGGCCGCCTGGGGCGTCCGCTTTCCGCCGGCGGAGGTGAATGTCGAGGCCCTCCGCGCGCAGAAGGAAAAGGTCATCGCCACGCTCACCGGCGGCCTGAAACAACTGGGCGGCAAACGCAAGGTGCGGATGGTCCGCGCCCGGGCGTCGTTCGAGGATTCGCAAACCTTGCGGCTGGCGGCCGTCGACAACCAGCCGTTGGCCGACGATCGCATCCATTTCGAGCATTGCATTCTGGCCAGCGGTTCGCGGCCCACGCGCATCAAGGCCTTCGATCTGCCTACGCCGCGGATCATGGATTCCACGGCGGCCCTGGAGTTGCCCGATGTGCCCGAGTCGTTGCTGGTGGTTGGCGGCGGCTATATCGGCCTGGAAATGGGCACCGTCTACGCCGCCTTGGGCAGTCGCGTGTCGGTGCTGGAAATGACCGATGGTCTGCTGCCGGGGGCCGATCGCGACCTAATCCGCCCCCTGCAAAAGCGTCTGGAACAACAATTCGAGGCCATTTATCTCAGCAGCAAGCTGCTCAGCCTGGTGGACCGGAAACAGTCGATCGAAGTGACGTTCGAGACCGGTGGACAGAAGCA
>CAYYBU010000343.1:0-4474 GCA_964469945.1 uncultured Planctomycetaceae bacterium | reverse complement strand
TCGAGCCCGGCCTTGGTGGCCGCATAAGCAATTTGCCCCTTGTTGCCGTGCGAGGCCACCGAGCCGAGAAAGATCACCACGCCTTGAATGTCCTCCTGCGATTCCCAGCGGCCAATGCCCTGGGCGTGGCGGTGTTCGGCGATGCGGCCCACCATTTCCAACGCCCAGTAGGTGGGTGCAATCAAATTGACCTCGACCGTGTGGCGAAACTGGTCGACCGGATACAAGGCGGCCTTGCCGCTCTCCTTGTCGATCTTCGCCGCCAAGCGGTCACAGGAAATGCCGGCCGCCGGCACGCAGATCCGCGGCATTCCACGCTCCGCACACATCCAATCGAAAACGTGTTTGCGGAATCCCTCGTCCGCCACGTCACCGACAAACGAGTCGGCATGTACGTGATGGTTGGTGAAATCGTTGATGGATGTCGCCAGTTGCACGGCAGATTCGCAACGGTCCACCAGCGCCAACGACGATACACCTCGGTTGACCAGTTCCAGCGATACCGCGCGGCCGATGCCGCTGCCGGCGCCGGTGATTACGGCGACCTTGCCCTCGATATCCATATTAGTCCTCCGAATTGTGTTGAAAAGTGTCGCCTGAGGGGTTTCCCCCGCCGCAGCCATCCGTCTCTTGTCCGACCGTATTATACGCGGCATGTGCAAATGAACAAGCGCAACATCGCATTTGCAGCATGGCCGCGTGCGCGGGCGGCCTGGACCGCCCGCGACGGCCGCGGATGGCCTGTTTTACGCACCATCGATCGGCTTTCCCCGCCTTGACTCGGCCTGCCGCGACAACCTATGATGACTAGGCATCTGAGGTTATTTTGTGCAAAGGCGCCACGATGAGCAACGGTGATCCTCCTTCCAACCGCCACGTCGAATTACGCAAATATCCCAACCGCCGCTACTACGATACCACCCGCAGCCAGTACGTCACGTTGGAGGCCATTCATACGGCCATTCGCGACGGTTACGAGGTGCATGTCACCGACTCGAAAAGCGGCGATGACATTACGGCCAAGGTGCTGGCGCAGATCATTCTGGAACATGACTCGCCGAAGTTGGATATCTTTCCCGTCGCCCTGTTGCACCAATTGATCCGCGCGAACGAGCCGTTGATTCATGACTTTGTCGATAAATATTTCAGCCGCGCGTTGACCGCTTTCCTCGATTCGCAGCGGCAGTTCGATCAGTATCTGCGTCAGGCGCTGGGTTTGCACACGCCCATGCCCATGGCCGAAGATTGGGCGCGGCTGATGATGGGGCCGTTCGCACAGGGGGTGTTTGCCTTGGGCGCCAAGCCGGATGCCGATGGCGCGGTGGCGGAAAGTGGTTCGGTTTCCGCAGCCAACGACAGGGAACTGCGGCAACTCGTCCAGGATCTGAAACGCGAGGTGGAAGCGCTTCGCGGGCAGCTCGATCACCACTAGGTTTTTGTTGTGCTGCAACAGTAAGTGTCCCAGCGGGGTCAGGATTGCCCTGAGTCGAGGACCGCCGGCAGCGGACCAGTTGCGTTTCAGAACCTGTCTTGTGCGGGTGGCTGCGGGCAGAACGCTAGTGTGCATGTGCGCAATGGGCATTTGGCGCCGCCACCGTACCTCATCAAGGCACATCGACGCGGCTAACTTCTCGTCGGAACTTTCCGCTGGCATGTCACGGGTCGGCGCGCATGTGCGTTTGCAGCAATTGCGAGTTGCCCGACACCCGCGGTGCGCTATAATCCGAATGGCTTTCAAGTCGTGTGAAAGCCCGCGCAACCCGCTGAAACGCTTTTCTAGTAGAGGAGTCGAAAGGTTATGGCAACCGTCACACCGAATCCCAGTGAACTGTTTGGTCAGGCCACCAAGTCCATCGAGTCGGCCATTCAATCCGGCCTGAAGCTTCAGGAAGAGTCCATCAAGTGTCTGACGCAGATGTTCAACGACGTCGGCTCGCCGCAGAAGTGGCAGAAGAAGGCCGAGGCGGTTCTGACCGAAATGGTCGCCACCACGCAGAAGAGCGTGGACGAGGCCGTGCAGGTGATGAACCAGAACGCCCAAAAGGGAATGGAGCTTTTCCAGAAGGCTATCGAGGCGCCGCAGGGCAAGTCGGACAGCGAGACGCAGCAAAAGACGCTCGAGTTGTGGGAAACCGCCATGGGGGTCATGCGCGCCAACACCGAGGTCATGCTCCGCGCCAACAGCCGCGTCATCGAAGCCTGGTCGCAGTGGGCGAAAAACCTCCATGCCAACGGCGAACAAGTGGCCGAGGCGGCCAAAAACGGCCAATAGTCGTCTTCCTAACACAACCGACTGAGGAAAGGATCGCACTATGCTTAGAGATGTAGTTGTGGCGGGTGGGGTCCGCACCGCAATCGGCGGCTTCATGGGCACGCTGGCGGAAGTTGCGGCGCCGACGCTGGGCAGTATCGTGATCAAAGCTGCGATCCAACGCGCCGGGATCGATCCCGCGCAGGTGGGTGAAGTCATTTTGGGCAACGTGCTCAGCGCCGGATTGGGGCAAAACGTCGCCCGCCAGGCGGCCATCGGCGCCGGGCTCGCCCCCAGCGTCGGCGCCATGACGGTCAATAAGATGTGTGGTTCGGGGCTCACGGCCGTCATTCTGGCGTCGCAGGCCATCCAGTGCGGCGACGCCGATGTGCTGGTCGCCGGCGGCACGGAGAACATGTCGGCGGCCCCTTACCTCCTCCTCAAGGGGCGCACCGGCTATCGCATGGGCAATGGCGAGGTGGTCGATTCGATGATCCACGACGGCCTGACCGATGCCTATAGCAAACTGCACATGGGGCTTTGTGGCGATCAGTGCGCCGCCAAGTATGAATTCTCGCGACAGGCCCAGGACGATTTTGCCGTGACCAGTTACCGGCGCGCCGTGGCGGCGCAAAAGGACGGCAGTTTCGCCCGCGAAATCGTGCCGGTGGAGATTGCCGGCCGCAAGGGCACGGTCAAGGTCGACCAGGACGAGGAGCCGTTGCGGTTCAATGAAGAGAAGCTCCGCGCCCTGCGGCCCGCCTTCGGCAAAGACGGGACCGTGACCGCCGGGAACGCCTCGAGCGTCAACGACGGCGCCGCCGCCATCGTGGTCTTGGGGGCCGAGAAGGCGGGCCAATTGGGCGTGAAGCCGCAAGCCCGCATCCTGGGCTACGCGACCTACTCGCGCGAGCCGGAATGGTTCACCTTGGCCCCCATCTACGCCATCGAAGCGCTGCTGAAGAAGTTGAATATGAAGGTTGGCGACGTCGATCTGTTCGAGATCAACGAGGCGTTTTCCGTAGTGCCGATGGCCGCCATGAAAGACGTCGGGATCGCGCAAGATCGCCTGAACGTCTATGGCGGGGCCGTGGCGCTGGGGCACCCCATCGGCGCCAGCGGCGGCCGCGTGCTGGTGACCCTCCTGAACGCCCTGGAGAGCCGGCAGGCCAAGGTCGGCGTCGCGTCGCTGTGCATTGGCGGCGGCGAGGCGGTGGCGTTGGCGGTCGAACGGGTGTGATTCGAGGCGCTTTGACTGCGTGCGGAGTGGATTTTCGGGGTGTGGAGAACTTTTCAACCTTGAAACGGGTGACTTCGCCGCAAGAATGACATTGTCGCCCGCGTGCTCGGCAAAGGATGCGTCTATGAGTTCGACTTTATCGCAGGCTGCCCAAGGATTACAGGTGCAAGGGATTTCGTCGCCCCATTGGGCCGATACCTTGGCGCCGCCGGTGCTGCATTTCGTGGAGCGGTTGGTACGCGAGTTCGGTCCCCGGCGGGAACAATTGCTCGAGCGGAGGGCCGAGCGACAGCGGCAATTCGAGGCCGGCAAGATGCCCGATTTCCTCCCGGAAACCGCGCACATCCGCGCCGCTTCCTGGTCGGTGGCGGCCATTCCCGCCGACCTCCAGGATCGCCGCGTGGAGATTACCGGCCCGGTCGACCGGAAGATGGTCATCAACGCCCTCAACTCCGGCGCCAACGTCTACATGGCCGATTTCGAGGACTCGCACTCGCCCACCTGGGTCAACACGGTCGAGGGTCAACTGAACCTCCGCGACGCCGTCAGCGGCGCGATCAGTTACGTCAGTCCGGAGGGCAAACAATATGCCGTCAAGCAACCGGCGGCGACGCTGCTGGTGCGGCCGCGCGGGCTGCATTTGCCG
The DNA here is from genome assembly GCA_964469945.1 of uncultured Planctomycetaceae bacterium. Lineage (GTDB taxonomy): Bacteria > Planctomycetota > Planctomycetia > Pirellulales > Thermoguttaceae > CAYYBU01. The sequence goes on along the minus strand of CAYYBU010000343.1, from coordinate 337 downwards.
GAGAAGCACGTGCTCTTGGAGGGCCGGCCGATCCCCGCCTCGCTGTTCGATTTCGGCGTCTACTTCTTTCACAACGCGCGGCGGCTCTTGGAGCAGGGCAGCGGGCCGTACTTTTATCTCCCCAAGATGGAGAGCCACCTGGAGGCCCGCCTCTGGAACGACATCTTCGTGATGGCGGAGGATGAACTGAAGATTCCCCGCGGCAGCGTCCGCGCCACCGTGCTGATCGAGACCATCCCGGCCGCTTTCGAGATGGACGAGATTCTCTACGAATTACGCGATCGTTCCGCCGGACTGAATTGCGGTCGTTGGGACTACATCTTCAGCATCATCAAGA
>CAYYBU010000342.1:0-4482 GCA_964469945.1 uncultured Planctomycetaceae bacterium | reverse complement strand
CGTAGATGTAGGTGATGACGGCCGGCGAACCGCTGCCGTTGTCGGTGCCGATCCACTGGTCGTTGGGGCTGACCACGCCCGAGCCGTCGGAGATGGCAAAGACCGTGGTGGCGGCGTCCGAGCCCAGGTTGCCCAGGATGGTCACCGTGGTGGTGATCGGGCTGGCCGTGGGGTTCTGGAAGCTGTCCACGGTGCGGGCGAAATCCTGGCTGCCGCTGGCCGGGACGGTGACCTGGCGGGAAACGTTCAGCCCGGCCATGCTCACCGTGGAGGTGGCCACGGTGCTGCCCCCGTTGATCGGGCCCGAGGTTGCCTGCGGTGGCGTATAGTCTTGGCCGGCGACCTGCAGCCGGCCCATGCCGTTGAAGGCGCCGTCGGAGGCGGCGGCGATCTGTCCGGCGCCGAAGCCGCCGGTCTGCACCTGGTAGGTCGTGCCGGCGGAGGAGGTCAAGGGCCGGACGGCGACGCTGCTGGTATTTAGGAGTACGCCCACGATGCCGCTGCCGCTGCCGCTGTTAGTCACGGCGAGATCTGCCGTGCCGTCACCGTTGAAGTCGCCCACGGCCAAGCCGAGCGGCGCCGAGCCGCCGCTGGGGAAGGTCGTGGCCGCGGTGAACCCGCCCGAGCCATTGCCCAGGAGCACACCCACGGAGCTGCTGCCGTTGTTGGCCACGGCGACGTCCTGTTTGCCATCGCCGTTGAAGTCGCCAACGGCAATGGACATTGGATACACTCCGCCGGTCGAGAAGGTCGCAGGCGCGGCGAAACCGCCCGAGCCGTTGCCGAGGAGTACCCCGACAGCGCTCGTTAAATCGCCGCTGAAGCCAGCCACGGCGATGTCTTGCTTGCCGTCGCCGTTGAAGTCGCCCACCACCAGGGACGATGGACTCGGTTCGCCGCTGGAAAAGGTCGTGGCCGGGGCGAACCCGCCCGAGCCGTTGCCCAGGAGCACGCCCACGGTGCCGCTGCCGTAGTTGGCTACGGCGAGGTCCTGCTTGCCATCGCCGTTGAAGTCGCCCACGGCCACGGAATATGGATTCGACCCGCCAGTGGAGAAGGTCGTAGGTGCGGCGAAACCGCCGCTGCCGTTGCCCAGGAGCACGCCCACGGTACCGCTGCTGCCCTCGTTGGCCACGGCAATATCCTGCTTGCCGTCGCCGTTGAAGTCGCCCACGGCCAGGGAGTATGGACCCGCCGCGCCGCTGGAAAAAATCGTGACGGCAGCGAACCCGCCCGAGCCGTTGCCGAGGAGCACGCCCACGGTGCCGCTGACGTCGTTGGCCACGGCGATGTCCAGTTTGCCGTCGCCGTTGAAGTCGCCCACCACAACGCAGTCCGGCTCCGACCCGCCGCTGGAGTAGGTCACGGGAGCGGCGAAGCCGCCCGAGCCGTTGCCCAAAAGCACGCTCACGGTGCCGCTGCTGTGGTCGGCCACGGCGAGGTCCTGCTTGCCGTCGCCGTTGAAGTCGCCCACGGCCACAGAGTAAGGAAACGGCCCGCTGCTGGAGAAAGTCGTGGGTGCGGAGAAAGTGAGCGCACTGGCTGGTACGACCACGAAATCGCGGACCCAATTGCCGCCGGGCAGGCCATCGCCGTTGCCGTCGATCTTGTTGCCGCCGATGTCCGTGATCGTGTCGAAGGCCGTCAAGCGATAAATGCCCGCCGGCAACGAGGCGAAGCTCAGCGTGCTGGTCGTGCCGCTGTAAGAGGCTGTCAGCGCGATGATCGTGTCGTCGGCAGTGCCCAGCAGGCCGTCGGGCCCGGCCGACTGGAGCTGGAAATTGGCCGCCGTGCCGCCTCCCACCACGACCTGGCTGAAACCGATGGCCAGCGATGGGGCGCCGGCGGTAATCACGCCGCTCGTGAGTCCGGCGGTGACCGGCGTCACGGTGACCGGGGCGGTCGTGAGGAAGTGGACGAAGAAGTTGCCGCCGGGCTGGCCGTCTCCTGAGGGCAAGGAGAAGGGCGTATGGGGCTCGCCATCCAGGGCGTTGCCGGCCAGATCCTCAAACTCGCCGGCGCCGCTGTAGAGCGTCAAGGCATAGGAGTCCGGCGGCACGTTGTCGAACTCGACGCGCAGGTCCTCGGGATCGGTCCAGGCGAAGCTGGCGGCCGCATGGGCCCCCGTGCTGCCGCCGACCAGGGAGAAGTCGCCGGCATTAAGCACCGTCGTGTTCATGGCCTCGCTGAAGGTGGCCGTATAAATGATCGTGGTCACCAGCGTGACGTCGCCTTCATGGATGGAACTGGCGACGACGCGCGGCGCAGCCGTATCGAGGATGAAACTGCTCGTGAACGCCTGGAGCGGCCGGCCGTGGATGTCCTCCATCGCGCCGGCGGCGAAGGCCACGGTATGCGTGCCATCGGCCAGCGTCGTGGGCAAGGTGAAGACCACCGTCTGGCCATCGACCAGCGCGGGCGGCGTGGCGGACGTGTCGGCCACGCCGTCGATTAGCAGATCGGAATTCGACAGGCTCGCGGCGTCCAGCAGATCGTTGAAGGCCACGGTGAACGTTCGCACGTTGGTAAGACTTCCGCTGGCGGGCGTGGTCGCCGTGACGGCCCACGGCGGCGCCGTGCCGGTGGCGCCCTGAACGGAGAGCACGTACTCGCCCGTGCCGGCCGCGGGAAGCACCTCGACGGTGTAGGCGCCGCTGACCGTGGCGGAATAATCCAACAGCACGTTGCGGCCATCGGAGGCGCCGCCCTCGTTGCTGGCCACCAGGTTGCCGCTGGGATCGTAGAGCTGGATCTCGGGGTCCAACACGTTGGCGAACTGGTTGGGCCCGCCGCTGGGCGTCTGCGTGCTGATGACCAAGGGGTCGCCGGCGTTGGCGTAGACGTGGTAGTACTGGCCGGCCGTCGGGCCGGAAAGGTATCCCAGCACGTTGCCGCCCCAGAAGGTTTGGGCCGCGGCCAGGCTGGTGTTGGCCTGGGTGTCGAAGTCGGCGCCGCGCGCGACGACCAAATTGTAGGTCGTGCCGCTGCCCGCGACACAAACGTAATACGTCCCGGCCGCCGGCGCGATGAAGCCGTTGATGGCCTCGCTGGCATTGGCCATCGCGACCCCCTGGGCCAGCCGGTTCTGCGCGGCGTTGTACAATTGCAGGGTCGCCCCCGGGGTGGCGGCCGCCAAGGCCACCGTGGCCGACTGGCCGGCGGCCAGCGTGAATTTGTACCAGTCGGGCGTCGGCACGCTGGCCGTCAGGCCGATGTCGTCCACTTCGAGCATTGCCGGGCCGGTGTAGCTTTGCGGGATGACCTCCGAGAAATAAACCTGCACGGTCTGGCCGGCGTAGGCCGAGAGGTTGAACGATTCCGTGTTCCAGCCCAGGTCGGTCAGCGACGCCACGGCGGTGGGAATCTGCTGCGTGTACAGGGTTTGCAGCACCGCGCCTGCCGCGTTCCGCAGCGTGATCTGGAAGGTGCGGTCCTGCGTGCCCGTGCCGTTGGACGAATAGACGATGCGGTCGTGGGTCGTCAGAATGGCATTGGTGCTGCCGGCCGGAATCGTGACGTCCTGATAGAGCTGGTACTGGAGGCCGGCGATGCCGTCGAAGCCGTTGAGGGCGTCGTAGCGGCCGCTGTACGGGGACGAATCGAAGAAGTAACCGCCATAGGCCGGCGAGACGCTCCAGGGGGTCAGTTGCGATCCGCCCGTGCTGGTGGCCGTCCAGCCGGTGAAGTCGCCGCTCTCGAAGTCGCCGTTTTGGAGCAATTGTTGATTGCTCATGAGGTTGCCGAGCACGGCCCCGCGAGCGGCGGAACCGGCGCCCAACGGGATGAAACTGGCCGAAAGGTCCTGGGCCGTTGCCGGCGTATTGTCGCTGGCGCCACCGTACTGTTCAGTCTCGGCGGCGGCGTTGAGAAGGACTTCGGCCGTGTAGCTGCCGCTGGTTCCATTGGCCCCGCCAATCGAGATCGTATAAGTCCCGGCCGTGGCGATAGTCACGGTCTGGATCAGGGCGGCCGCGCCGGGCGCGGTCCCCGTGGCCGAGCCGAGCGTGCCGCCGCCGGGTCCGCTCACTTGCACCGTCGGCTCCAGCGCGGCGGCGGGCGTCACGATCAGCGTCAGCGTCTGGCCGGCGTTCAGGGCCATCGTGTAGCTGTCCGTCAGTCCGGCCACGATGGTGCCGATGATCGGCGCGGCATACACGAGGCTGCCCGCCGGCGCCTGGAGGGCAGCCGTGGGATCGATCGTCAGGGCCCGCGTCGCCTGGACGCTGCCCACGTTTCCGGCCGGGTCGGTCGCCGTGGCCTGCACGGTGTAAATGCCGGCCTCCAGCGGCGTCGGGATGGCCGTGCCGGGCAGGGTCCAGGTGCCGTCGCCGTTGTTGGTGGCCGCATAGCTTTGGCCTCCCACGGTGACCAGGACGGTGGCCGTCGCATCGTTCACCGTGCCGCTGAGCGTGGGCGCGGCCAGGGAGGTGGTCAAGGGATTGAAGGTGATCGTGGGGGCGATGGTGTCCTTGACGAAGGTGA
>CAYYBU010000341.1:0-4484 GCA_964469945.1 uncultured Planctomycetaceae bacterium | reverse complement strand
AGCCGGGTGGCGTTTAGTTGCCAATCCTTCGCTCCGCTGGGGCAAGCCCAGCGGGGGCGGGACTAAATCGACAAACCGCCAGCCGGCAGGGTGCCGTTACTTTACTTGGCTTCGGGAAAAATTTCTCCGCAACCGGCGCATTTCCTCGACGAACCGGTCGACGCCTTCGGGGTCATCGGACCAGCCGCCTGCCGACTGCCGGATGGCCTGTTCGGGCGACAATAGGGGTTGCACGATAATGGCCACCTGCTGTCCTTCGGGCAGATTTAGGTCGCCTTCCACTTCGATCGTCTTGCCGTGGACGACCCCGCGCATTGCGCTTGGACTATTGGTCATTGGATTCTCCTATTACTTACCCGTCATAGTGCAACATCTCGCGAATCATGAGTTTCGGCACGCACCGGCGATCTCCTCGTTTGCCTTTGTCACCATATTAAGCGTTTCGCCAACAAGGGACCAAAAACTGTCGCCGATTTGCCGCAGGAGGGTGTCTTTCTCACACGTGATAATACTTGCCAGAAAGTCCTCGACTGAGGCAAACTGTGTAATCTCTTTGTGGCGAAACCACCACCTCCCTTTCTTGAAGTCGGCCGAGACGAAGCGTTTCTCAAGTTCCTTGACGGACTTCAGCGCGTACGGGCTGGAATCAGCCGAAGTGTCATGCTCCCACACGATGCACACAGACAAATGCAAACTTTCGCCCGACCGCTCATGGTAGACGGCATAGCTTAGGTACTGACGCTGCGCGAGACCTGAGTTCCGATACCGCAGCGACGTGTGCTTGGAGTCGATTTCGCCGTCGCCGGGGGTCACCCACTCCATTGACGCCGGCAACTCAGGAATGCTTGGGATATTCTCTTGGAGGTAGCGATGCAAGTCCGTCCAGAATTGCGACAAGAAAAGCTTTCGGATCTGTTTGCCCTGTTGCAGTATTTGAACAACGAATGGCAGATTCTCGTTGCTCGTCAGGAATTCAAGTAACTTCGCCTCAGCTTGTCTTGTCATCTTCATCCTCCGCCCAACAGTTTAGGATCGCAAGGTACTGCTGAACAACTTCCAGTACAGGCCTGGCCTTGACTTCCTGCAAGGCTGCTGTCAAGAAACCGACGATGTCCTTCATGTATGAAAGGCGTAGGTACTGGCAATCCGTGCATGAGAGCGGACGCCGACCTTCAGGTGTCAAATAAATTAGCAGTTGCCATTTGTAGTCCCGGCGATGGGTCATTAGCCACTTGTAGTAGCGGGGAATCTGATCGTCGTGGTCGTCGGTGTCGATCTTGTTCTCAACGACCACCACATATCTCCTTCCTGCATTCTCGATCAACAGGTCAACGGTCCCGCCGCCGATGTAGAACTCCCGCTGAATCGTCCAGTGTCCGCCCTCCAATAAGTTGGCCTCTGGCACGTCAGGCCGATGTCTCCGTATGGTCTCGAAGAAGTGCTTCAGGAAAACATTGCCTTGGCTGTGCTGTGCCGAAGGGTCGAGCAAGTGAGCAAGCATCGGCGTATGTAGGTCATCCTCTTTCCTCTCGATGTCAAGTGCTCGAAAGATATTGAAGCGCGGTGCGAATGACATCTCCTCCTGGCGGACGTCTTCCAGAAGGGATGGCAATTTGGAACGCACCCGGCCAAAAGACGTGACGGACTCTTCGTAACGCTCTTGCTCAAACTGCCCGCAGCGGTCAAAGAAGCCTCGAAAATCTGCGATTTGGTCCATAATGTATCTCCCCTCGCTATCGAATCTCCCCCTCCCCGCCCTCCAACTCCGGCGCCTGCAACAGCCGCGGCACCACCTCGACCGGCGGCAACTCCTTGATCTCGTCGTCCACGCCGGTGGTGCCCAATTCCTTGAACTTGCGGGCCGTCACCAACACGCGAGTTTCCAACGAGCCGACGGCACTATTATACGCATCGGTGGCACTGCGGAGACGATCCCCCACGCGGGCAAAATGGTCGCCCATGTTGGCCAGCCGCTTGTAAAGCTCGCGGCCGAGATCGCTGATCTCCTTGGCGTTCTCGGCCAGCTTCTCCTGCCGCCAGCCGTAGGCCACCGCCCGCAGCAGGGCGATCAGCGTCGTGGGCGTGGCGATGATGACGTTCTGTTCCACGCCCATCTCGATCAGGCTGGGATCGTATTCCAGGGCGGCACTGAAAAAAACCTCGCCGGGCAGGAAGAGAACGACGAACTCCGGGGCCGGATCGAATTGCTCGAAATAGGACTTCCGCCCCAGGGCACAGATATGCTCTCGCACCTGCCGGGCATGGGCTTGGAAGCGGTCCGTGCGGGTCTGGTCGTCCTTGGCCTCGATGGCGTCCAAATAGGCCGACAGCGGGGCCTTGGCGTCCACGACGATGTTCTTCGTGCCGGGCAGGCGGACCAGCAGGTCGGGCCGCAGGCGGCCGTCCTCGGTGTCGGTGCTTTGCTGCTCGTAGAAGTCGCAGTGGTCGAGCATGCCGGCCATCTCGACCACGCGCTTCAACTGGATTTCACCCCAACGGCCGCGGACCTGGGGGCGGCGCAGGGCCTTGACGAGGTTGGCGGTCTCGGACTGAAGTTGCCGCTGGGTTTCGACGAGCGATTTCACCTGTTCGGTCAAGCCGCTGTAGGCCCCGGCCCGAACCTTTTCCAGATCGTTGATCTTGGTGTCCACTTTGTCCAGCGATTCCTTGACCGGTTTGACAAGTTCCTGGATGGCCTGCTGGCGTTTTTCCAGGTCGCCCTTGGCGGTTTCCTGGAACTTTTCCAGCGTGGCCTTGGCCAGTTCGAGAAACGATTGGTTGTTGCTCTTCAGGGCCTCGGCGGCCAGGGCCTTGAAGGCGTCGGCCAATTTCTGCTGGGCCTGGTTCACGACGGCCAGTTTCTCCTCGGCCTGCTTGCGCTCCTGGTCGAGGAGGGTGGCGAGTTGGGCCAGTTTGGCTTTGTGGTTCGATTCGGCGGCCTGGCCCTCCTGGACCTGCTGTTCGAGCCGCTGCGCTTTGGCGTTCTGCTCGGCGATGGTTTGGTCGCGGGCCTGGAGCCGCTCGCTCAGGGCGATCCGCTGGCCTTCGGCGTCGGCCTTGCCGCGGTCGTAGGCATGCTGTCCCTTGGCGCGGAGGACGAGCCATGCGGCGGTCGCACCGACGGCGAGGCCGATCAGCAGAAGGAGGATGGGGAAGATGTGTTCCATGGGCGGCCCTACAAAAATTCACAAGCTCGGTGTGTGCCAGATACGAGACTGATTATAGCCGAAATAGGGGACGGCGAGAACGATCGCCCGCTGTTCCAATGCCGGCCGCCCTCACCCCCCGGCCCCTCTCCCGTAAACGGGCGAGGGGAGATATTCACTTGCCGGTTTTGCCGATTCCGGGTAGGTTGAACGCATGACAACTCCCGCCCGCCGCGTGATTGAAGTTCAACAACAACTGCTGGTCCCCGACGCGCCGCGACCGCAGCGCGTGCGGCCGCGGCGGCCGAGCGATTATCCGCACCTGTCGGCGGCCTATCTGGAGCTGGCCGGGAAGCTTTCCAGTCCGTTGCTGATGGGCCCGCCGCTTTGCGACGAGTTGATCGCCTTCGTCGCGCACGCCTTCAGCGAGGAGGAGGCCGGCGTGGCACGGCACTTGGGATTGATTGCCGGCCGCAGCGCCGCGGCGTTGGCCCGCGCCGAGCATCGGCCGCGGGAGCAGGTCGAGCCATTGCTGCGCCGCCTGGCCGAGGAGAAGCGGGTGATCGTCAGCAGCGGCCCGCAGGGGAACGAGCGTTATCGCTTGTTGCCCATCATGCCGGGCATGTTCGAGATGGTTTTGATCCGCCCGTCGTTGGATTCGCTGACCGAGTGGCACCGGCGTTTCGCCGAGTTGTTCGAGGCTTTGTACCAGACCGCTTATGTGGCGGATTACCGCGGGCCGACGACGCCCCTGGTCCGCTTTCTGCCGGTGGGGCGGGCCATCGAGGCGCATCCCATGGCCTTGCCTTCGGATCAACTGGAGGTGGTGCTCGATCAGTTCGACACGTTCGCCGTGGGCCAGTGCCAATGCCGCATCGCCACCGAAGTGGCCAGCCACGGCTGCGGCAAGCCCAAGGGCAATTGCGCCGTGATGGGCCCCTGGGCGCGCAAGGGCATCGAGCGGGGCTTGGTCCGCGAGGTGAGCAAGCGGGAGATGCTCGACCTGAAGCGCGAGGCCGAGGCCCACGGCATGGTCACTTGGATGATGAACGTGGCCCGGGCCAAGAGCCAGAGCTCCTGCTCGTGCTGCGGTTGTTGCTGCCATGCCATGCGGACGATCAGCCAGTTCAACGTGCCGGGCATGATTGCCCCGCCGCATTTTTTGCCGCGGCTGGAGGCAGACAAGTGCAATGCGTGCGGCCGTTGCGCGCGGGCTTGTCCGATGGCCGCGCTGCGGGTCGAAGCGAAAGACAAAACGTGGCGGCACCTCGAGGAGCGTTGCATCGGTTGCGGACTTTGCGCGCTGGCCTGCGAGCAGAAGCGGGCCATTCACATGGA
>CAYYBU010000340.1:0-4492 GCA_964469945.1 uncultured Planctomycetaceae bacterium | reverse complement strand
ATCGGCCAATTTGCGACGGAACTGGACCTCTTGCAGATGCTTTGCGCGCAGGGCTGACACGGGCCCGATTATCCCCGCAGCAGCTTCTCGAACTCTGCCTCGCTGAGCACCGGCACGCCCAGTTCCTTTGCCTTGTCGAGCTTACTGCCGGCCTTTTCACCCGCCACGAGGTAATCGGTGTTCTTCGACACGCTCGCCGCCGCATGGCCGCCGTGCCGGGTAATCAACTCGTTGATCTCGTCGCGGCCATACTTCGTCAGCGTGCCGGTGACGACCAACGTCTTGCCCTCCAGCGCGCGCCGGCCATCGCGCGCCGGCCCGATCGTTTCCATCTTCACGCCCAGGCTTTGCAGATCGTCCAGGATTTGTTCGCCGAAGTTGCCGTGCAGGAAGTCGTGGACGCTCTGGGCGATGACCGGCCCGATCTCGTTGGTGGCGCTAAGCTGCTCCACGCTCGCCTGGCGCAGGGCATCCATCGAGCGGAACTGCTCGGCCAGCACGGCAGCCACCCGGTTGCCAACGTGGCGGATCGACAACGCATTGAGCAGCCGGGCCAGTCCGCGATCCTTGCTGGAGGCGATGCCCGCCAAGACGTTCTCCGACGACTTGCGTCCCATCCGCTCCAGGCTCATCAGCCCGTCGAGCGTGAGGCGATAGAGGTCGCCGCAACTCGCCACCAGGCCCTGCGCGACCAGTTGGTCGATCAGCTTGTCCCCCAGCCCTTCGATGTCCATGGCGTTGCGGCCGGCGAAATAGCGCAGCCGCTCTTTCAATTGCGCCGGGCATTGCGGGTTCGGGCAGCGGATGTACACGCCCCCTTCGTCCTTCACCAGTTTCGTGCCGCACTCCGGACACTGACTGGGGAAAACGAACTTCGGCAAGGAATGCTCCCGCTCGCTCTTTTCCACGCGGACGATGTGCGGAATGATCTTGCCCGCCTTCTCCACCACCACCACGTCGCCGGGACGGACATCCTTGCGCTCGATCTCGTCGGCGTTGTGCAGGCTGGCACGGCTGACGATCGTGCCGGCCAATTCGACCGGCTCCAGGTCGGCCACCGGCGTGATCGTGCCCGTCTTGCCCACCTGCACGCGAATCTCCCGCAGCCGGGTCTTTGCTTCGTACTTCTCGAACTTGTAGGCGATCACCCAACGCGGGCTTTTCGACGTGGAGCCCAACCGTTCGCGCTCGTCGAAGCGATCCACCTTCAGCACCAGCCCGTCGATCTCGAAATCCAGCTCGTGCAGCCGCTCGATCAATTGCTCGCAATGTTCCACGGCTTCGGCGAATGAGGTGAAACACTCGACGAGCGGCGTCACCGGCCGGCCGTAGCCCTGCATCTCGGCGAGAAATTCCGTATGGCTGCGGGCCTGCAACCCCTCGGTGTCGCCCACCGAGTGGCAGAAGAATCGCAGCCGCCGCTGGGCACAGATCCGCGGGTCGAGCTGCCGCACGCTGCCGGCGGTGACGTTGCGGGTGTTGGCGAAAGGCGGCTCGCCGCGCTGCTTCTGCTGCTCGTTCAACCGCACCAGGTCGGAATTGGTCATGTAGATTTCGCCGCGGACCTCCAGCACCGGCGGCACCTGCCGCCCGTGCAGTCGCAACGGGATGTCGTGAATCGTGCGGACGTTGTGGGTGATGTCGTCGCCGGTGCGGCCGTTACCCCGGGTGACGCCGCGGACCAGCAGTCCCTCTTCATAGACCAGCGAGACGGCCACGCCATCGACCTTCAGTTCAACCACCCAACTGATCGGCTCGCCGTGGAGCAGCTTGGCGGTGCGCTCGCCGTAGTGCTTCAATTCCTCGATGCTGTAGGTATTGTCGATCGAGAGCATCGGCACCCGATGGGCGACCTGCCGCAGCCCTTCGACGGGCTGGTCGCCGATGCGCCGCGTGGGACTGTCCGGCGTGAGCAGCTCGGGATGCTGGGCCTCCAACTGCTTGAGCCGCTCCAGCAAGCGGTCGTACTGGAGGTCGGTTAACTCCGGCGCCGCCTCGACATAATACTTGTAGTCGTGGCGACGGATCTCATCCCGCAGCCGGGCAATTTCGGTGGCGGCGTCAGACATGCTATTCGCACCCGCACGATACCAAACACGAATCGGCCATGCCGCGGAGCGGATGCGGAATCAGACAGAGAAAACGCAGCGTCGTCGCGCCCGTATTGCGGAACTGGTGCGACTGCTTGGGCGGCACGAAGACCGCCGTGCCCGGCCGCAAGGGATGCTGCTGCGTCCCTTCCACGACCACGCCCGTTCCCTCCAAAATAAACACCTCGTGCTCGTGGCCGTGGGCGTGCTGCGGCGTGTGCCCGCCGGGGGCAATCTCGAACTGCCGCATGGTGAAACTGGGGGCCTTGTCGTCCGGGCCGATCAGGCAACGAATGGTACAGCCGGCCGAGCCTTCCGTGTTGACCGCGACGGCCGGGACCTGTTCGCAATGGATCACTTTCATCGATGTACTCCGCATGCTTTCCACAACAAACAAAAACCAATTATACCACAAACGCCGGCAAGAGGTGCCTGTCCCCTTTTCCCTTCTTGATGTTTAGCCCGTGAGAGTTTTCTTGTCAATAGGGTGGGTAACCGTTCACGGGGCGGGCGGGGACTGGTCCATTTTTCGGCCAATCCGCGCCGTTTCCAAGTACGACGTCGTCCGAAAACATGGACCTGTCCCCCTCTTCCCCGCCCGTGAACGGTTACATAGGGTGGATTCCGGCTAGGCTGGCCACCGCGACCGCGAATCGCTCCCCGCGCTGACGAAAATTCTGAAACTGGTCGTGACTGGAACACGCGGGCGAAAGCACGATCGAATCCTGCGGCTGCGAACGACTCCAACACCACGCCAGGGCTTCCTCCATGGTCGCCACGGCCACCGTGGGCAACTGGGCATTCTCCTCGGCCAGCCGCGCGTGCAACATGGCGGCCACGGCGCCGAACAAGGCGACGCCTCGCGCCCGCCGCCCCAGCGCCGTCACCAGCGGGCCGAACTCGCAACCCTTGTCGGCCCCGCCCACCAACAGCCACAAAGGTCCTTCCAGGGCTTCCAAGGCCGCGATGGTCGATTCCGGCGTGGTGGCCGTCGAATCGTTGTAGAAGCGGCGGCCGTTGACGACGGCGAACCATTCCAAGCGTTGCGGCAGGCCGCCGAACGACGCCAGCGCCCCGAGCATGGAAAAGGGGTCGGGAGTCTTTTGCCGGAACGGCCCTGCGGGTGCTTCGCACAAAAGACTCCCGACCCCTTTTCCATGCGCTAGCGCCCCCCAAGCCGCCGCCGCCGCGCAGGCCGCATTGATGCGATTGTGCCGGCCCGGCAGCAACAGCCGCGGGATCGTCTCCAGCGGCGGCAGCGGCACTTGCCGGCCGCGCACCAGCGGGCTCCACGAACCGACCTCGGCGTCATAGGTGTTCAGCACGGCCAAATCCTGGGGCGTCTGTTCATCGAGAATGCGCTGCTTGGCGGCTACGTATTCGGCAAAGTCCTCATGCCAATCCAGATGGTTCGGCCGGCAGCCGGTGACCACGGCTACGCACGGCATGCGCGCCGCGTCGCCGATGTGCCAAAGCTGGAAACTGCTCAGTTCCAGCACGACCCAATCGTCCGCGTTCATCTGCTCGAGCTGTTCCAGCAGGCTGCCGCCCAGATTGCCGCCGAGCCAGTTCCGCACGCCCTGCGCCCGCAAGATGGCCGCGATCATCGCCGCCGTGGTCGACTTGCCGTTGGAGCCCGTGACGCCGATCACCCGCGCCGGGCAGGCTTCGAGGAAGAGGCCGATTTCCGTGTCGATCCGTGCGCCGGCCTGCCGGGCGAGCTCCAAGAAGCGATTCCCCGGCCGCACCGCCGGATTGACCACGAGCAACTCCGCGTGGGAAAAGTCTTCCGCGCGATGGCCGCCCAGATGCAAGGCGGCGATCGGCACGCCAGCCAGCGTCGCCAGCGAAGCGGCCAGCGCGCGCTCATCGGCGGTGTCGGTCACGGTGACCGCAGCACCCCGCCGGGCCAGCCAGCGTGCCGCCGCCATGCGCCGCCGAAATGTCCCAGGCCCATGATCGTCACGCGCCGGCCGTTGTAGTCCATAGCGACAATAGAATATCTGTGTGCCGGCTTGGCAAGGGCTGCAACGTATCCGGCACACTCCGTGTGCCGTTGGCCGGTGGCGGTAGCTCGTAGGTCAGGCTGTGCCTGACAGTCCCGGCATTGTCGGGCACAGCCCAACAGCCCCGGCATTGTCAGGCACAGCCTGACCTACGCCAGCCTGAGCTGCGCCGACGCTGGCCCGGCGCCGCGGGGCATGTTATAATGCCAGTTTGGCCCAAGAGCAAAATACCCGGCTGGGGAAGCTTATGAGTGCCGGTCCCATCGCGCTGCGGGGAGTCAGGGTCCATAACCTCAAGTCGATCGACCTGGACATCCCGTCTCGAAAACTGATCGTGCTCTGCGGCGTCAGCGGCAGCGGCAAGAGCAGCCTGGCCCTGGACACGCTCTATGCCGA
>CAYYBU010000339.1:0-4515 GCA_964469945.1 uncultured Planctomycetaceae bacterium | reverse complement strand
GGTGCTGGACACCGGCTCGACCGATGCCACCATGGCGGTGGCCCGGCAGTGCGGCGCCGTGGTGGGCCAGTACCCGTGGAACGACGATTTTGCCGCCGCGCGCAACGAGTGCTTGAAATTGGTCAGCGGTGACTGGGTGCTGTGGCTGGATGCGGGCGAACGTCTCGATGCCGACTCGGCCGCCCCGTTGCGGGCGTTTGTCGATCGGCAGGCCGACCGACAGCACGTCTACACGCTGATGATCGAACTGCCGCCGGCCACGCCGACCAGCGCGACCGAGCAATTGGCCCAGCCGCGGTTGATGCCCAGCGGGATGAAGTTGCAGTTCGGGGGCCAGGTCCGCGAACGCTTGCAGCCGGCCCTGGAGGCGACCGGCTTGAGCTTGCAGCCGGCTCCCGGACGAATCCTCCGCCATCGCCGCGAGCATGACCCGGCACGGAAGTTTTGCAAAGCCCAACGCGACTTGCGGCTGGCGACTCTGGAAGCCGGCCAACTGGGGCATTGGCCGGTTCGGCTACTGCTGGCGGCCGGTGAGGCCCTCAGCAGCCTCAGTGAACCCCAGAACGCCCGGGAAAAATTCCGCCAGGCCATCGCCCTGGCCCCCGCCGAGTCGACCGAATTGCTCGAAGCCTATTACGGCCTGCTCACCGCGGTGGACGGCGATCAGCAGTCCAAACACGAAGCCTTGACGACCTGCCTGGAGGCCCTGCGGCGGTTCCCCTTCGACGCCCAGTTGCTGTTGGCCCTGGGCAAGTACCTGCAAACTCACCGCCACCCGGAACTGGCGCTGCGGGCGTTCCAAGCGGCGGCCAACTTCGGCCGGGTCGAGCCGCAGATTTGGCACCTCAAACAGTGGAAAGAAGTGGCGGCCGTTTGCGTGACGCGGATCCTGCAAGCGCAAGCAGCCGCGGGGAATGGTCACGACGAGCAGCCAGGGGTGCCGGACGACCGAAAATTCCGCATCGATGGCGGCTCCGCGCTGGAGCAACCGGCACCCCATCGCGACGGGGGGAGTCCGGGGGCCGCGGTTCGCGGGATCGGCATCACGGACGAGGGACCGGCGCGGCGGCCTTAGAAGGGACCGTACGGTCTTCCGTGTCAATCGTGCGACCGAAGGGGACAGTCCCATTTTCGTGGCTTCCTGCCACAAAAATCGGGACAGTCCCCCCTTAGAACGCGCCCCTGGCGTTGACAGATCGGTCGCGGACGGTTAACAATTCGTACTGGACTCTGCACGCTGGGCAGCCGTTGCCAGCGGTCCGTAACCACGTTGGTCTACTTCCATTGCTTGGGTGAGGGGGTGCAAGATGCCACTGTCGAGCGAACCGGCGGGATTCCCGCTTTATGAACTGTCTCCCGTTGCGGTCGAAGAAGTCTTCGACATGCCAGCCACCCTGGCCGTGTGCGAGGCCGAGGAGGAAGAGGGCGACGACTTCGACGATTTCGAAGACGACGATTTCGACGACGATTTCGATGACGACTTCGAGGAAGACTTCGACGACGATTTCGAGGACGAAGACCTGGACGAGGACCTTGAGGACGAAGACATCGAGGAAGAAGTCGACGGGGATGCCGACGAGGCCGTGGAAGAACCGGAGTAATCATGCACGAACTGGCCGCACACATCGAAGAGGCCTCCCAGGCCATCCGCCGCCATTGGGCCGGCCGGCCCCGGGTGGGAATCATCCTGGGCACCGGACTGGGCAGCGTGGCCCAGGAGATCGCGACCGAAGCGACCGTGGACTATAGCGCCGTCCCGCACTTCCCCCGTTCCACGGTCGTCGGCCACGCCGGCCAACTGGTATGCGGCAAGTTGATGGGCGTGCCGGTGGTGGCTATGGAAGGCCGTTTCCACGTCTACGAAGGCTACAGCTACCAGCAGGTCACCTTTCCCGTTCGGGTGATGAAGGCCCTGGGGGCGGAACTGCTGATTGTTTCCAACGCCTGCGGCGGCATGAATCCGCACTACGGCGCCGGCGACATCATGATCATCGAAGATCACATCAACCTGATGGGTGGCAATCCGCTCATCGGGGTCAACGACGACACCCTGGGGCCGCGGTTCCCCGACATGTGCGCCCCCTACGATCGCGTGCTGATCGAGCGGGCATTGGAGATTGCCCGGCGGGAAAACTTCGTCGCGCACAAGGGCGTATACGTGGCCGTCACGGGGCCGAACCTGGAGACCCGGGCCGAATACCGCTTCTTGCGGATGTTGGGGGCCGACGTGGTCGGCATGTCGACCGTGCCGGAAGTGCTGGTGGCGGTCCATGCCGGCATGCAGGTGTTGGGGTTGTCGATCATCACCGATCTGTGTCTGCCCGACGCCCTGCGGCCGGCCAACATCACCGACATTCTGGCCACGGCCGCCGCCGCGGAACCGAAGCTGCGGAAAATCGTGCTGGGGATCCTCGCCCATAAGGCGGGCAATTCGTCCCCCCTTTGAAAAAACCGCCCGGCCATGCTCTACTAGCGGTTTCCACAGTCTTGCCCCCAATCTGCCCTGGTTCAGATAATCGCCTGCTATGTTCCACGCCGTTGAAAGTTCCGTGTCGCTGCCCAAACTGGAAGAGCAGATCATCCAGTTCTGGAAAACACGGGAAATTTACGAAAAATCCCTGGCGGCCAAGGCCCAGGCCCCCGCCTTCGTATTCTATGAAGGTCCGCCGACTGCCAACGGACTACCACACCCGGGCCACTGCCTCACCCGGGCGATCAAGGACCTGTTCCCCCGCTACAAGACCATGCGGGGCTTCCGCTGTGACCGCAAGGCCGGCTGGGACACCCATGGGCTGCCCGTCGAGGTCGAAGTCTGCAAGGAATTGGGCATCCATGCCAAAGAGGAAATCGAGGCCTACGGCGTCGAGCCGTTCGTCCATAAGTGCGTGGAAAGCGTGTTTCGCTACACCCGGCAGTGGGAACACCTGACCGAACGGCTGGGTTTCTGGATCCATCTGGACGAGGCCTATGTTACGTTCCACCAGAGCTACGTGGAAAGCGTGTGGTGGGCGCTGAAAAACCTCTTCGACCGCGGCCTGCTCTACCAGGGACACAAGATCGTTTGGTGGTGGGCCCAGGGCGGCACGGCCCTGAGCAGCGGCGAGGTGGGTCAAGGCTACCGCGAAGTGGCCGACCCGAGCGTCTACGTCCGCTTCCCGCTGGTCGATCCGCCCGACGAGCGGCTGAAAGATGCCGATCTGCTGGTCTGGACCACCACCCCCTGGACGCTGCCAGCCAATCAGTTCGCCGCCGTGAAGCCGGACCTGGAGTATGCGGTGGTTGCCTTCGAGGACCAGCCGCGGAACGTGGTGATGGCCGCCGCCCTGGTCGAGCCGATCGCCAAGAAGGTGGGCCGCCCGCACACGATCGTGGCCCAATTGCCGGGCCAGCAGTTGGTCGGGCTGCGCTACCGGCCGCCGTTCGATTACTACTATAAGGCGCTCGCGGAGCTTGAGGGCCGGTTGACAGGTGGTGGCCGCCAGCACGTTGGCTGGCGGGTCGTGGCCGCCGAGTTCGTCACCGTTGATAGTGGCAGCGGCATCGTCCACCAAGCGCCGGCGTTCGGCGAGGTGGACTTCGACCTACTGCTGGCCGAACGCGCCCGCTTTGAGGACGGCGAGGGTCCGGAATTGCTGTGCCCCGTCGCTCCCAATGGTACTTTTACCGCCGACGCGCCTGAATATCAGGGCCGCTGGGTGAAGGACTGCGACCGCGACATCATTCGCAACCTCAAGGGCCGCGGCCTGCTCTTTCACCAGGAGCAATACCTGCACGATTATCCGTTCTGCTGGCGGGCGGAAGAGGATCCGCTCATTCAGTATCCGCGGAAGAGTTGGTTCGTTCGCACCACGCAGTTTCGCGATCGCATGTTGGCCAACAACCGGCGAATCAACTGGCTGCCCGAGCATATCCGCGACGGGCGGTTCGGTAATTTTCTGGAGAGCAACGTCGATTGGGCCCTTTCCCGGGAGCGGTATTGGGGTACGCCGCTGCCGATCTGGGTCTGCGAGAAAACCGGCCACATGGAAGCCATCGCCTCTTACGAAGAGTTGCTGGCCAAGCCGGGAGTCGAGGGCGTCGAGGTTTGGCAACGGGCAAAGGAGCAGAACCCGGCCTTGCCGGAGCATCTCCGCGTCCACAAGCCGTATATCGACGCCATTACCTACGAGTCGCCCAAGGCGGCCGGCGCGCGGATGCGGCGCGTGCCCGACGTGATCGACTGCTGGTTCGACAGCGGGGCCATGCCCTTCGCCCAGTGGGGATATCCGCAGCAGCCGGGATCGACAGAGCGATTCCGCGGCCAGTTCCCCGCCGACTTTATCAGCGAGGCGATCGACCAGACCCGCGGCTGGTTCTACAGCCTGCTGGCCATCAGCACGCTGCTGTTCAGCGAGGACTATCCGCATCCCTTCCGCAACTGCATCGTGTTGGGCCTGATGCTGGGCGAGGACGGCGGCAAGATGTCGAAGAGCAAGCGGAATTACCGCGAGCCCAACGAGATTTTCGACCGCTACG
>CAYYBU010000338.1:0-4517 GCA_964469945.1 uncultured Planctomycetaceae bacterium | reverse complement strand
CGGTGGCGGGGGTGCCACGCGATAGAACGCCTCGCGGATGAACTGCCGGGCCTCGTCGATCACCAGGTGGCGGTCTTTTTCGTGCAGCAGGTCGTGGTACATGCCGGCGAACACTTTCATCCGTTTCAGCGGCGTGCCCAATCGCTCGAACAGTCGCCGTTGCGGGGCGAGTTTCACGACCCAATCCGCGCCTGCCGCCAGCAGCAGAGTGGGCACGCGAATGGCGCCCGCATCGTCGATCAGCCGCGTTGACGCGTCGTGCAGATCGACCAGCACGTTGGCGGCAATCGCCCGGGCGATCAGCGCGTCCTCGTCGTAGCGCCGGGCTTGCTCGCGGTCGTGAGTGAGCATCCGCGCTTTGACGTAGCTCTGGATGAACGTCTTGCGGTCCTTGCGCAGCTTCAGCAAGATCCGTAGTCCGGGAATGGCCAGCGGCACGTAGAGCTTGATTTTCAACGCGAGAGCCACCAGGATCATGGCCCGAATCCGCGGGGCGTAGTCGTGAACCCAGGTGGCGACCGTGACCGCGCCGACGCTCTGTGCCAGCACGACCATGTTCTCCGGGCGCTTGTCGTAGGTTTGGCAAACATGGCGGACGAAGCAGTCCACGTCTTTTACTACGGCGGCGAAGCTGGGGGCGTAGCCGCGCTCGCCGGGCGTCTGTCCATGACCGCGGGCGTCCCAGGCGAAAATGGCCACGTCACCGAGGCCAAGGGCCCCGACGATGTCCTGCACCCGTCCGGAATGCTCGTGTCCGCGGTGAAAAATCACCAGCGCCTTGTCGGTCGGCACACTGGGCAGCCAGGCCCGATAGAACAACGCGGTGCCGTCGGGCAAGGTCATGGTATGTTCGGAGCAGACGGTTTGCGTTTCGTTCATATAAGTATTCCTTGACGGTTAATTGGGTTTCGTGATTCGACGTGGTTTGGCAAGAAAGGGTGACTGGGGCATAGCGATACGGCGCCGCAGCCACCCCATCGCCAGCTACGGCACACGGCGTGTGCCTAATACCAAGGCGGACCCACGCGCGAAACATAACACCGGCTCAGCGCATGTCGTGAAAATAGCCCGCCATGTGGAAAAACAGCGGGGTGGCGTAGATCAGGCTGTCAATGCGGTCGAGGATGCCGCCGTGGCCACGAATCAACACCCCCATGTCCTTGATGCCCAGGTCGCGCTTGATGACGCTCATCGACAGGTCGCCCAACTGCCCGGTGACGCCCACGATCAGGCCGGCGAGGATCAGCTCCCGGGGGGCGAATTCGGGGAACGAAAATCGCAGCGCCCAGGGCAGGGCCATCGAGACGGCCAGCGCCCCCAGCGAGCCTTCCCACGTTTTCTTCGGGCTGATGCGGCTCCGCAGCAGATGGCGGCCGAAGAGCTTGCCGAAGACATAGGCCGCTACGTCGTTCACCTCCACGGCGAAGATCAGGTAGAGCAGATAGCCGTAGGCATTGGTGGCATTGGCCAGAAAGGCCAAGTGGCCGAACATCCAACCGATGTACACGTAGCCGAGAATCGCCAGGGCAATGGTCTGCAACTGTCCCTCGACGCGGTTGCGAAGGATCGGGATCAGCAAAATGATGGTGGTGACGAAGGCGGGCAGGACGGCAAACATGCCATACCAACCGGGCAAGTGCCAGGTGGGATCTTCCATTGCGGAAACCACGCCCGTGGCCACGATGCCCACGTAGACCACGCCGCTCATCAGCCGGTCGCGATACAGTCCGGTGGCTCGGGCGTATTCCTTGAAGGCGAAGACGGCCAGGAACGTGACCAGCACGATCCACGGCACGCGGCCGGCAAAGATGCCGACAACCACCAGCGGGATCATCACCAGCCACGAGGTATACGACTGCCAGGCATGGCTGACGTTGCGATGCAGTCCCCAGCGGAGAGTGGCGATCAGTACGCCGCCCACCAGCAGCAGCCCCAGCACCACGCCGGCATAAATGCGGAACACGTCGCTGGCTAACGCCGCGCTGGGAGACATGGGTCGTTTACCTATGGAGTCCCTTGTTGAGCGAAACGGGTGCCACTGGCTCTGCCAGCGCTTCGGTCGGGTTGACAATAGGGGTATCAGTTTTGTTTCGCGGCCAGCCCGCGCAAAATCCGCGCCAGTCGCACGGCGATCGTTTGCACGCAGCCGACGATGACCAGCAGGTTGCTCCAGTCCAGCACGGTCAAGGGCCCCAGCGCGATCGCGCGGCCAGACCACACGAGTCCCAGCGTGATCCATGCACCGACGTGCAGCACGACCATCCGCCAGGGCTTGGCCATCAGGCCGCCGAACTGCCGGCCCACGCCCAGGGCCTGACCGAAGGTTCCCACGTAGGCGGTCAGCAGGGCCAGGATGGCCGCCCAGTAGCCGCTTTCCAGGTGGCACAAGCCGCTGTGGGCGACGCCGACGAAAATGATCACGTCGGACACGCGGTCGGGCAAGTCGTTCAACAACTCGCCGCGCAGGCTGGCCTTGCCGCCGGCCAGCGCCACCATGCCGTCGAGCATGTTCAGCCACAACCGCAAATAGCACAACAGCGCCGCGGGAATCAGCAGTACGGGCCATTGCCCCGACCACCAGAAACAGAGCGCCGCCACGGCGGACGCCAGCACCGAACCGTAAGAGACCACATCGGGGTGGATTCCCAGTCGCACGCACAAGCGGACCGTGCCATGCGCCGTGAGGCGGAACAGGTCGGCAATCGGTCGCCGAGAGGTTGGCTGGTAGTCGCCCATGATCGCGGACCCCGTGTGCAACGGCTAAGACTACGGCTCGACTGCTAAGATATCTGCCCAGGCGCGGGGGTGCAAGCCCTATCGGCGTATCCGGCACACTCCGGGTGCCGCCGGGCGAACGGCACACGAAGTGTGCCGGATACGACTATTTCGCCTCCAGCAGGCCGCGCTGCCGCATCCATTCCAGGGCGCGCTGCGGCCAGGTGCTGGAGATGCTGCGACTGGGGCCGCCAATTCCCCAACCGGCGCCCCCCTTGAGCCCGTGGTCGCCGCGCTCGTAGACGTGAAGCTCGGCGGGCACGCCGGCTTTGAGCAAGGCCACGTAAAAGTCCACGCTGTTCCGCGCGCTGACGCCACGATCATCGCTGGCGTGGGCGAGAAATGTCGGCGGGGTCTGTGCCGTGACATGTAATTCGTTGGAATAGAACTTCACCAGCGCGGGATCGGGGTTCGGCCCCAGCAGATTCCGCCGCGAGCCGCCGTGGGTGTACTCGCCCATGGTAATGACCGGGTAAATCAACAGGGCGAAATCCGGCCGCGTGTCGGCGTCGAAATGCGTGGCCGCGGTGGAAGCGAGGTGGCCGCCGGCGGAAAAGCCCAGGATGCCCACCCGCCGCGGATCGATGCCCCAATGGCCCGCCTGTTTGCGCACTGTGCGGATGGCCGCGTGGGCGTCTTCCAGGGGATCGCCGTGCGCATTGTAGGGTCGGTTCGGCAAGCGGTACTTGAGCACGATTCCCGCGATGCCCTGGGCGGCGAACCAGCGGGCCGTATCGTGGCCCTCGCAGCCGATGGAAAGGTTGCCGTAGCCGCCGCCCGGACAAATGACCAGTGCGGCCCCGGTGCGTTTCGAGGCTTCCGGAAGATAGACGAAAATCGACGGCTTGTCCTTGGCGTCAGGAAACAACACGATTTCCGCCGCCGCCTGGACCTCGCCGCCGAACATGCTGCGCGGGATGAACATCGCTACGGCCACTGCGATCGTGGCCCCCAGGATGGCTTGGCGGCGTGTCATGCGGTTGTTGGCCATTTCATTCATGGTGTAGTGATTCACGCAAATCCTCGCAGCCCTTGCGATGGCAGAAATCGCCGAACGCTTCCCCCTCGCGGCGACGCTGCTTGAAGTACCGCAGCAGCGGCAGCAGGGTGGGAACGATGCGCTCCAGCGGGACGCCGTCCTGATAGAGGAAGCCGAGCCGGTTACCCAGGCGGCAGCCGCCCACGTGGATGGCGTAGCGGCCCGCGGCGTGACCGACCAGGCCGACGTCGGCCAGATAGGGGCGCGAGCAACCGTTGGAGCAACCCGTCATGCGAACCGCCAGTCGTTCGCCGGCCAGCCCCAGATTGACCAATTCGATTTCCAACTGTTCGAGCACTCCGGGCAGCGCCCGCTCGCTTTCGGTGACGGCCAGCGGGCAGGTGGGCAGGGCCACGCAGGCCATGGCCCAACGGCGCACGTTGGAAATCTCGTCGTGCAACTTCACGTGATGCCGCCGCAACAGGTCCTCGATGCCGGCGCGGTTCTCGATCGGCACGTCGCAAAAGAGGATGCCGTGGCCGGGGGAGAGGCCGATTCTGGGCTCATAGCGGCGGCAGATCTCCCGCAAGGCGGACTTCAGTTGCCACTCGCCCCGATCGGCGATACGTCCATTGTCCACGTGCAAGCCGTAGAACCAACGGCCGTCGCCTTGCTCGTGCCAACCGACGTGGTCGTCGATGTCCCAAACGTCGCTGGGATGCGGCGGGGGCAGCGCATAGCCCAAACACTTTTCGACCTGGGT
>CAYYBU010000337.1:0-4525 GCA_964469945.1 uncultured Planctomycetaceae bacterium | reverse complement strand
TTCCCACGCCAACTGGCTGTCGCCGCCAGTCGGGGCGCCGCGTCGTTCGCCACCCATGGCACTGCGGGAGCAAGGATCTCCGAACACGGCGACATTTTCGATACGGTGTTCTATGCGGTCCCTGCAAGTCGCCTCTTGGGGTCGCCCTCTTGCTCGTCTCAGGCCTCTGGAGGCACCAATGACGGCAGGTGATCACTCCGTATTCCCGGTCGAGCCGCGGGACTGCCCGATCTGCGATTGCAGGAGCCGACGACTGCTCTACCGCCAGCGATTCTCGGAAATGTCGGAGGGAAGCCTCCTTGCCGGCTATGACGTTGTCGCTTGTGAGGCGTGCGGGTTGGCCTATGCGGACAACATCCCCTCCCAACGGACGTTCGACGCGCATTATCGCGACATGTCGAAGTACGAGCGGCAGGACTGTGGCTGCCGGGAGGCGGAGTCAGATATTCTCCGCTTTCGAGCGATCGCCCAGATCATCGCGCGTGGGCAGCCGGATCGCACAACGCGGATATTGGACGTCGGCTGCGCGATCGGCGGCCTGCTGGCGGCACTGAAGGATCTTGGTTATTCCAGTCTTTTCGGCATCGACCCGTCTCCATCCTGTGCGATGGCGGCTGCGGGCGCTCATGGTATCGAGGTCGTGACGGGGACGCTCGCCAGCCTTCCCGTCGGCGACCGCAAATTCGATCTGATCGTGCTTTCGAACATCCTGGAGCATGTCCGCGATCTCAAACCGGCGCTGCTGCGGCTGTGCGATGTCCTGGCGGACACCGGCATGGTTTACGTGCAGGTGCCGGA
This sequence comes from uncultured Planctomycetaceae bacterium, assembly GCA_964469945.1. Lineage (GTDB taxonomy): Bacteria > Planctomycetota > Planctomycetia > Pirellulales > Thermoguttaceae > CAYYBU01. The sequence continues at coordinate 3,727 of CAYYBU010000337.1, read as the reverse complement.
CGCATCGCGGTTCGCGAACCGCGACGACGCGCCCTTCCAGGAATTCAGCACCGAGCACATCAATTTTTTTTCCGCGGTGTCCCTGGCGAATCTCATGCGAAGCGCTGGTTTCCTGGCAAGGCTCATCGAGAGCAACGCCTACCACCAGGAGCAGTGCGATCCGATGCCGCTAGTGGACGGGATATTTCAACGCGTTTCCGAAGCCGCGTCTCCGCTGGAGCGCGATGACATCACCGAGCCCGAGCTGCGCCGATATGTGCGCGGCTCGCAGGAGGTTGACGATCGCATCCGGCGGGTGATCGGCGATATCGTGAGTCGCGACGAAACGATTATCGTCTGGGGAGTGGGCACGCACACCCTGCGGCTGCTCTCCACGAGCCGGCTCGGGGACGCCAACATTGCGGCCTTCGTCGATTCCAATCCGCACTATCAAGGGAAGACGCTGCAAGGCGTGCCGATCCTGGCGCCCGCTGACTTGCAGAAGATGCCGCAAGCGATTCTGGTATCGTCGCGGGTCTTCCAACGCAATATTGAAGACCAGATTCGCAACGTGCTGAAGCTCGACAATCGGCTTTATTTGCTCTACGATGTGTGATAAGAAGGGAGTGGCTCGATGGACAAGAATGGCGACCATGACTGCTCGACGACGCTCATCAGCGTTGTTACCCCTTGTTACAATGAGGAGGAAAACGTTGAAGAATGTTACCGGCAGGTCAAGGAACTGTTCGGTTCGCTCGGCAAGTACCGCTACGAGCACATTTTCATCGACAATGCCTCCCGGGATAATACCCGGGCCATCCTCCGTCGCTTGGCCGCCAGCGACAAGAACGTCAAGCTGATTTTCAATAGTCGTAATTTCGGCCATATTCGCTCGCCCTATTACGGCATTTTGCAGGCCCATGGCGATGCGGTCATACCGTTCGTTGCGGACCTCCAGGATCCGATCGCACTGATACCTCAATTTATCGAAAAATGGGAGGCGGGATATAAGATTGTCATGGGGATCAAACGTCGTAGCCAGGAATCTCCCTCGATGTTCATGGTCCGCCAGATGTATTACCACCTCGTGCGGTACCTTTCGGAAATCGAACTTACCAGCAGCTTTTACGGCTTCGGCCTGTATGACCGAAAAGTCATTGAAATCCTGAAGCGGATCGACGATCCCTATCCCTACTTTCGCGGCCTGATTGCCGACATCGGTTTTCCGCCAGCGAAGATCGAGTATGCGCAGCCTCGCCGGGAACGCGGCATCACCAAGAACAACTTCTATACGCTGTACGACCTGGCCATGCTCGGCATCATCAACCACTCGAAGGTGCCGCTGCGATTGGCCACCTTGTCCGGCTTTTGCGTGGCTGGGTTGAGCCTCGTGGTGGCTTTCGTTTACACGCTCTACAAACTGTTCTTCTGGAACAACTTTCAGGTGGGCATGGCGCCGCTGGTGATCGGTATCTTCTTCTTCGGAGCAGTGCAATTGTTCTTCACGGGTATTCTGGGAGAATACATCGGAGCAATCCACACGCAGGTGCAAAAACGCCCGCTGGTGATCGAAAGTGAACGCATCAACTTCGACGATTGATGGCGGCACGAGCGATGATAACCCATTTCCGTCAACTTGCCCGTCATGCCCCGCCCGGCCAGGTCGTGCGTTTCCTGATCGTGGGCGGGTGGAACACGCTGTTCGCCTACGGCCTGTTCGCCCTGCTGACGTACCTGCTGACCCCGCGGATCCCGTCCCCCTACGCCGCCGCCATGACGGCCAGCGCGCTGGGCACCGTGGTCTGTATTACGGTTTCCTTTCTGGGCCACAAGCTGTTCGTTTTCCGGACCAAAGGGAACTTTTTCAAGGAATACCTCCGCAGTTACGTCGTCTACGGGACCACGTCGCTGGCGGGCTTCCTGCTGCTGCCCGCAGTGATGGCCGCGTTGAATCTGCTCCTTGCCTCGCGGGCCGCGGTTCCTTACCTTGCCGGCGCGATTCTGACCGCGGGAACGGTCGCGGTCAGCTTCTTCGGCCACAAGCGTTACACCTTTGCCCAAACGTCGCCCTCCGATCACGGGACCTTGCCATGACACCATCGGAAAACACGCGCCGCGAAATCCTCGAACAGGTTGCCCGCTATTGGGGCGAGGCGTTCGCCCCGCGGGAGTTCGTTCCCGGCCAGACGCCCGTCCGCTACGCGGGCCGCGTCTTCGACGCCGATGAGCTGGTCCAAGCCGTGGACGCCTGCCTTGACTTCTGGCTCACCGCCGGCCGCTATAGCGAGCAGTTCGAGGCCGATCTGGCCGAGCGGCTGAATCTGGATACGGCCCTGCTGGTCAACTCGGGCTCCTCGGCCAATCTGGTGGCCATGAGTGCGCTGACCTCGCCCGCGCTGGCCGACCGCCGCGTGCAGCCGGGCGACGAGGTTGTCACCGTGGCCGCCGGATTCCCCACCACCGTGAACCCGATCATCCAGAACCGCGCGGTGCCGGTGTTCGTCGACGTGGAAATGGCGACCTACGTGCCGCGGATCGAGGCCGTCGAGGCCGCCATCGGCCCGCGCACCAAGGCCGTGATGCTTGCCCATACGATGGGCATCCCCTACGACGCCGTTGCCTTGCGCGAGCTGTGCCGCGGCCGTGGGCTTTGGCTCATCGAGGACTGCTGCGACGCCCTCGGGGCGCAGCTTGGCGGACAGCCGCTGGGAAGCTTCGGCGATTTGGCCACGATCTCTTTTTATCCGGCCCACCAGATCACCATGGGCGAGGGCGGCGCCGTCCTGACCGGCGACGAGCCGTTGGCCCGCATCGCCCGTTCGCTCCGCGATTGGGGCCGCGATTGCTACTGCGAGTCCGGCAAGAGCGGCACCTGCGGCCGGCGCTTCGGGCAGCAGTTCGGCACCCTGCCCTTCGGCTACGACCACAAATACGTCTATTCCCACGTCGGCTATAACCTGCAAGTGACCGACATCCAGGCGGCCATCGGCTGCGCGCAACTCAAAAAGCTCGACGGTTTCATCGCTGCGCGGCGACAGAATTGGGCCGCGTTGGTCGAAGTCTTGAAACCGTTCGAGGACCGGCTGCTGCTGCCGGTCACTCCGCCCGGCAGCGAGCCCTGCTACTTCGGCCTCGTGCTCACCGTCCGCCCCGACGCCGGTTTCACCCGCAACGAGCTAACCACTTTCCTGGAGGCGGCCAAGATCGAGACCCGCAACCTCTTCGGCGGCAATCTGCTCCGCCATCCCGCCTACGCGGGCATCGAACACCGCATCACCGGCGACCTCACCCATACCGACACGATTATGAACGATACGTTCTTCATCGGCGTCTACCCAGGCCTGGGCGACGAGCAGATCACCTACATCGGCGAAGTTTTTCGGAGATTCTTCAAACGTCGGGCATAGCGTGGGCTGCCTTCACGCGGCGGACGATGCGGGGCCGGAATAAACGTTGCCAAACCGGCCGGCCATCGGACGCTCCGTGGCCCCCCAGCCAAGCCTTGCCCCTGACGGCCATTCATGGCCGTTTCCGCGCAAGCGGTCATAGGCCCGACGTTCACGTCGGGTCCGACAGGGTGACACCGTTCCTCCCTGAGCCTCGCCCCGGGCCGCCGCGTGCGGCGGCCGGGGCGAGGCCCAGGGATATTGCGCGGAGACGGGTCGCTCGACCCGTGCTCAAGCACGGGACTATCACCGCTTACGCGGCAAAGGGTCGTAAACGACCCGCGGGGGCAGGCTGCCCGTTG
>CAYYBU010000336.1:0-4529 GCA_964469945.1 uncultured Planctomycetaceae bacterium | reverse complement strand
GCGGCACACCCAGCGGAATGCTGGAGCACAACAACAGTGGGGCGAACATCCCCGTGAAAAAGGCCGTCAATCCATAAGCCGCCAGGGTGGTCTCCATACCAGTTCGTCTCTCAGTTCAGAAATGGGCGTACAAGTGCCGCGAAAACGACATGCCGATTATAACGATTCCCGCACTAGGCGGAATAGTGTTTCATCGCCTAGCTATGCGGGGGCTCGTTATGGGGGGGTATGTGAGGTGTGCCGCTGGCTCCTCCCATGTTTTCGTTGGAGGTTGTCGGGAAGACAACGTCTTCCGGTACGTCGTGAATCCTTGGCGGGTTCGGTTGCTGGCACACGGATAGATCGAGGTCCATATGGCCGATGATGATGGTCCACCGTCGGGTCTCGCGAAGTGTGCCACTGGCTCTGCCAGTGCCTGCCTTGAAACTTATCCAGAGACGGCACCTTCTGGCAGACCGTGAATCATTGGCAAGCCCGGATACTGTTGCGGGGGTAAAACGAGGTAGTATCTGGCCGATGACCACTTTCAGTCAATGGCACAGCGACACAGACCTCGTTTGACCGGATTGTCGTGGATGTACTCCAGGGACGACGCGATGCCTTCGGGAGAAAACAGGTTGCGGTCGAAGCCGGGGCCTTCTTGCCAAAATCGAAAGCACGTCTTTCCAGGCCGTTCCGGCACAGTCAACTTCGGCAACAGCCGAGAACCCCGCTCGACCAAAATGTCTTTGATTTGCTTGGAGAATGGTTGCTTGATTCGGGCCAGGTAACGACTGATCGACCGTTGGGCGGTCGTTGGATACACCAGCAAATGCACGTGTTCGGGCATGAAATCGAACCCGACCAGTTCGATCGCCGCTTCCGCGCCAGCGGCGTCGACACACCGTGCCAGTTTCTCCCGCCACGCATCGCTGGTCAACAACGGCATTCGATCGTCCTCCCAAGACGCGATGGAAGGTCAATCGGCCCAAACACTGGCAGAGCCAGTGGCACTCAAAATATTCCCGAGCCGGTACACTCGCAGCACTGGCTCTGCCAGTGGCACTCAAAACACTGGCATAGCCAGTGCGACCCTACGCGCTCAGAACACAAACCGGTTCATCACGTTCTCAATCAGTTCCTGCCGGCCGCTGACGTTCGGCGCGGCGTCGCCCTTGGCGAGGATGTACTGCTCCAGCGTGGCGAAACTCTGCTTGCCGGCCTCGACCTCGGCGCCGATGCCCGCGTCCCAGGAGGCGTAACGCTGCTTGAGCATGTGGGCCAACTCGCCGTCGGCGCGGATGGCGGCGGCGATCTTCAGCCCCTTGGCAAAGGCGTCCATGCCGCCGATGTGGGCGTAGAACAGGTCCACGGGCTCGAAACTCTCGCGCCGCACCTTGGCGTCGAAGTTCAGGCCGCCGGTGGTAAAGCCACCGTACTTGAGGATGATCAGCATCATCTTGGCGGTCAGGTACACGTCGGTGGGGAACTGGTCGGTGTCCCAGCCCAGCAGCAGGTCGCCCGTGTTGGCGTCGACCGAACCCAGGAAACCTTGCGAGCCGGCGTAGTCCAGTTCGTGCTCGACGGTATGGCCGGCCAGCGTGGCGTGGTTGGTTTCGATGTTCATCTTCACGTGGTCGGCCAGGCCGTGGGCGCGGAGGAAGTTGATGCAGGCGGCCGAGTCGAAGTCGTACTGGTGCTTGGTCGGCTCTTTGGGCTTGGGCTCGAAGTAGAACTGCCCCGCGAAGCCAATCTGCTTGGCATAGTCGACCGCCATGTGCATGAAGCGGGCCAGATGATCGATCTCGCGCTTCATGTCGGTGTTCCACAGCGTCTGGTAGCCTTCGCGGCCGCCCCAGAACACGTAGCCCTGGCCGCCCAGTTCCTTGGTTACTTCCAGGGCCTTCTTCACCTGCGCGGCGGCGAAGGCGAAGGCGTCGGCGTTGGGGCTGGTCGCCGCGCCGTGAACGAAACGCGGATTGCTGAACAGGTTGGCGGTCCCCCAGAGCAGCTTGATGCCGGTCCGCGTCATCTCTTGCTTGATGACCTTGACCACCGCGTCGAGGTTTTTGTTGGTCTCGGCCAGCGACTTGCCTTCCGGCGCGATGTCGCGGTCGTGGAAGCAGAAGAAGGGGGCCCCCAATTTCTCCATAAACTCGAAGGCCACGCGGACGCGATGGATGGCGTTGTCCACCGAGTCGTCGGTCGCTTCCCAGGGACGCAACATCGTGCCCGGTCCGAAGGGGTCGCCGCCGGTGCCCCGCATGGTGTGCCAGTAGGCCACGCTGAAACGCAGGTGGTCCTTCATGCTCTTGCCTTCGACCAGTTCGTTCTCCTGGTAGTAGCGGAAGGCCAAGGGGTTTTTCGATTGCGGACCTTCGAACGGGATCTTCTGGACTTCGGGAAACGCGGCCATGGTTGGTCTCCTGCGGCTGGTATGCTCTGAGGGCGAATGTGAACCCCGTTATCGTGCCAGATCGCCGTGCGGCCGACAAGGGGGGAAGGAAAAACTGGCTCTCCCGCGACCCAGTAGGTCAGGCACCTCGTGCCGGACATCGCACTACGTTTTCCGCAGCACAATCCAGTCACCCAGACGAGGAAAGAGCTGGGAAAGGGCGAACAACAGCCGCGCCGAAGCCGGCACGACGATCTCCGCCCGACGTCGCTGGCAGGCCCGCAGAATCGCCCGGGCAAGCTGCTCGGGCGGAATGGGCCGCGTGCGGACCCCTGCCCCCGGAGTGCGGGCCCGCTCCGGCAAGTCCTCCAGCCCTGCCAACGGATAGAGCCGGGCATCGTGACGTTCCACCGGCCCAGGACAAACCAGCAGGACGTGCAGCCCTTGTGGGCCCAGTTCCAGCCGTAGTTGTTGCGAGTAGGCGGCCACGGCGAACTTGGTCGCCGGATAGGCGCCCACCCAACGGGCGGCCAACTTCGCCGCCAGCGAGCCGATATTGACCACGTGTCCACGCTGCTTGAGCAAGTGCGGCACTGCCGCCCGGGTGCAGCGGACCAGGGCGATAAAATTCAGTTCCATCAAGTCGCGGAACTGCTCGGGCGTGGTGTCCAGCACCTTGCCGCGCATGGAACGGCCGGCGTTGTTGACCAGCGCGTCGAGCCGGCCGAAGCGCGCGATGGTTTGCTCCATCATCCGCTGGACGTCGTCCGGCCGGGTGATGTCGGCATGGATCGGCAGCACGTCGCCGCCGGTGGCGCGCATTTCAGCGGCCGCACGCTCGACCGCCGCGGCCTCCAAGGCGGCAATGACCACCTTCCCGCCGGCGGCGGCGAACTGCTCGGCGATCACGCGGCCCAGGCCGCTTGACCCCCCGGTCACCAGAACGACTTTGTCTTGCCAGAAGCTCATGCCCCGATTGTAGCACTCAAGCCCGCAGTGTGTAAGGCTCGCGCTGGGGGCGGCTACGCAGGCCGCTGGCTTCGGCGTCGCCGACGAAATCTTCCCGCACTGGGTCCCAGCGCAGTTTCCGCTTCAATTGCATGGCCAGGTTGCACAGGTGGCAAGCACTGATCGAGCGGTGGTGGGTAAAGACATCGGCAATCGGCTGCGAACGCTCCCGGACGCACTGGAGAAAATTGCCCATATGACTGCCGGGCAGCTTGCCGCCATAGAGTTTCAGCACCTGCTGATTGAGCCATTCCTTGTCTTTTTTCGACATGCCTTCCAGCGGCTTGCCGGTCAAGTGGCGACGATTGACGGCGATGCGGCCCTTGGAACCTTCGATCAGCAGGTTGTTCTTGTCGCTATTGAGCACGATCGTACTGCCGCCGGCGAAACGCATCGTGCAGGCGAAGGTGGTGGCCACATTGTAGCCGTTGGGAATGCGGGGGAACTCGCCTTGCCCTTCGATTTCCATCGGCCCGCTGTTCTCCAGCCCCAGGGCCCACATGGCGATATCGACGTGGTGAATGCCCCAATTGGTCACTTGCCCGCCGGAATACTCGTTCCACCAGCGAAAATCGTAATGCGTGCGTTGCGGGCAATAGGCCGCCTTGGGCGCCTGGCCGAGCCAGAGGTCCCAGTCCAGTTGTGGCGGCGGCTTAACGGCCGCAAAGGGGCCGCCCCGCTTGGCATTGCCCACCGAAGCGGTGGCCTTCAACGTCGTCCCCAGCCGCCCGCTGCGGGCCAACGCGACCGCTTGCAGGAAGAGGCTGTCGAACTCGCTCCGCTGCTGCGTTCCGACTTGCAGGATCCGCCGCGTCCGCCGCACCACGTCGCAGAGCAACTGCCCTTCGGCGATGGTCAACGTCAGCGGCTTCTCGCAGTAGACATCCTTGCCGGCCAGCATGGCTTCGATGGCGATCTTGGCATGCCAGTGGTCCGGCACGCCGATGGTGACCACGTCGACGTCGTTGCGATCCAGCACGCGGCGATAGTCGCGGTAGACGCGGCAAATGCCGTCGTAGCGGCTGGCGAAGCCCTCGGCCCGCCGCCGATCGACGTCGCAGCAGGCCACCATGGTTCCCCGGCTGCCGGCGTGATGTCCGATGACCGAGCCGCGGCCGCCGGTGCCGATGGCGGCCACGTTGAGCCG
>CAYYBU010000335.1:0-4532 GCA_964469945.1 uncultured Planctomycetaceae bacterium | reverse complement strand
ATGAAGCGCTCGGTGGCCGAGAAGGGCGAGCACGTCTCGGCGCATTAGACCGTTCCGATAAGACGAATAATGGCGAAGGAGGAAACCATGTTGCTTCTAGCGAGGAAAGCCGGCCAGTCGGTGGTGATCGACGGGAACATCCGCGTCACTGTCGATCGCATCCGGGGACGAGTGGTGCGACTGAAGGTCGAGGCTCCTACGGAGATCCGCGTGGATCGCGAGGAGGTGTGGAATCGGCGCGCGCGTGAGAAACCAATCCGATCGGGGAAGTAATGGTCGCCAATATCTCCCTCGGTCACATCGACCGCAAGCTTCCCAGTAAAGGTAGGGTCAAGGCCAGACACCCTAAAAAACGACCGTATTTTGTGACTGTTCAGGAGAAGTCTCGGCGGCCACGCGAAGTGGGCCACCGACCTTGCCTGTTCTATTCGTCGCGGCGAACAACCTGGTCCGGCAGCGGAGATGGGGCTGCAATAGCCGGTGGCGATTCTTGGACGGTCACTTGTTACAATGAGAAAGTGTCGTCTCTCTCTCGCAACATTCAGTGTGATCCGATGAACAAGGAAACGATATAACGATGTTCGTGCTCCGTGGTCGGCTCGGATGGGTTCTGACGTGGGGCCTCGCGCTTGGTCTTCAAAACGGCTTCGCCGCGGAGCCCCGCATCGATCGCGAGGCGTGGGTGACGCGCCACAACGTGGTGCTCACCGCGCCACAGCTCAATGGCCCGTTATCGGTCGGCAACGGGGAATTTGCCTTCACCGCCGACATTACCGGCCTGCAAACCTTCGAAGGGGAATACAACCGGGGCATCCCGCTTTCGACGATGTCGCAATGGGGCTTCCACGCCATGCCGAATCCCCAGGGGTTCACCGTGGATCGCTACCCGCGAACCATGGTCGAAACCCGCGGGAAGCTGGAGCCCTATATCTACTACGAGGAGGGAAAGTGTCCCCCGGAGTGGAAGGCGGCCGCCAATTACCTGTACAGCAATCCCAGCCGGCTGCACTTGGGACGTCTCGCTCTGATCCTGAAACGGAAGGACGGGAAACCGGCAGCACTGACCGACCTGGGCGGCATTCGTCAGGAACTTAACCTCTGGACCGGCCAGATCGATAGCCGCTTCAAACTCGAAGGTCGAGAAGTTCGCGTACAGACCTCCTGCCATCCCGAATTGAATCAAGTCGCCGTGCATATCTCCTCCGGCCTGATCGCCACCGGGCAATTGGCCGTGGAGCTGTCGTTCCCCTTCGGCACCGCCGCCTTCCAAGGCAACGGAGCCGATTGGGGCCAACCGGCGGCGCATCGCACGCGGATGGCGATGCAGGGGCGGCGCGCGGATTTCACGCGCACGCTGGACGCCGATCGTTATCGTGCCGCCATGGTTTGGACGGGCGCAGCGACACTTCGCGAAACCGGCCCGCATCACTTCCTTCTTTTGGGCGATCCCCAGGCGTCGGAGTTGGAATTCACCGCGGCCTTTGCGGCGACGCCCCTGCCGGCCACATTACCCAGCGCATCTCAGACGGCCGCGGCGGCCGCAGCCATGTGGAGGGACTTCTGGAGCCAAGGGGGCGTCATCGACCTCTCGCAGAGCAAGGACGCGCGCTGGCGCGAATTGGAACGGCGGATCGTGCTTTCCCGGTATCTGACCCGCATTCAATGCGCCGGATCGCTGCCTCCTCAGGAGACGGGCTTGACCTGCAACAGTTGGAGCGGCAAGTTTCACCTGGAGATGCATTGGTGGCACGCCGCCCACTTCGCGCTTTGGGGAGATGCGTCCTTGCTGGAACGCAGCCTGCCGTTTTACCAACGCATTTTGCCCAAGGCGCAGCAGCACGCGCATACGCAGGGCTACGAAGGGGCCCGCTGGCCCAAGTGCGTCGGGCCGGCGGGCGACCCGGCCCCGACGTATCTGGAACCCTTCCTCATCTGGCAGCAGCCGCATCCCATTTTCTATGCCGAACTCTCCTACCGCGCTCATCCGAATCACGAGACTCTGCTGCGTTACCGGGAGTTGGTTTTTGAAACCGCCCGCTTCATGGCTTCGTTTGCCGCCTGGGACGCCGGTCGCCGGCAGTATCAAATCGGCCCGCCGTTCTCCGACGCCGCCGAGGTCTATTGGCCCGATTTCCGGCATCAGCGCAATCCCACCTTCGAGATCGCCTATTGGCATTGGGGACTGGAAACGGCACAGCGGTGGCGACAGCGGCTGGGTTTGCCGCGCGATGCCAAGTGGGACGACGTGCTGGCCCACCTGCCTCCTTTGCCGACGCGCGATGGACTCTACGTGGCGGCCGAAACGGCCACGGAGACGTTTACTCGACCGGGCCAAAACACCTCGCATCCCTGCATGCTGGCCCCTTTGGGCATGTTGGACGGCGCCATGGTGGATCGCGCGACCATGCAGCGGACCTTGCATCGTATCGTCGACCATTGGGACTGGAACAACACCTGGGGATGGGATTATCCCCTGATGGCCATGACCGCGGCGCGCCTCGGCGAGGGTGAAACGGCCATCGCGTTGCTGTTGAAGGATACCAGCAAGAACCATTACCTGGTCAATGGCCATAACCCGCAGATCGATGGCGGCGTACTACCGCTATACTTGCCCGGAAACGGCGGGCTGCTGTATGCCACGGCCCTCATGGCCGCCGGTTGGGACGGGGCCCCGAAGCGCAACGCCCCGGGATTCCCCGATAACGGCAACTGGACCGTCCGCTCGGAAGGAATCCTCCCGGCACCGTGAGACGCGAGGCGAGTGAACGTGGATTTGCCGCGGCAGCCGAACCCATAACACGCTTCCGGCTCCGCTGGGGCAAGCCCAGCGGGGGCGGGCTGCGGTTCGGACTCAGCCATTACAGAAAGTTCAACTGGGGAGCCGGTCACCGACGAGCCCCGACGGAAACACTGGCGGAGCCAGTGGCACCCGGCGGCTTTTCAGCACCTTGAATACAGAGACGGCGGCCTCGGGACCCCGCCGGGAAATCAGGCAGGGGCGGCTGGCGGTCGGTTGGGGTGCCGAAACACGAATCTTTCTTGACCCGGCCCGACTGAGCGGTCTGGACGCGTCGGTCGATGTGGCCGCCGCGTGCAGCGAGTCAGGCCTCGGAATCGCCCGGCCCTTGCAGCGGAGCCACTTGCGGCGACTCTCGACGAGGACAGCACGCCTACCGGTACTCTCCGAGCATGAGCGGCTTAATTGCATACCATTTTGTATTCCAACGTCCTACCCTCGCAGCCCGGTCAACGATTGCATAGTGACGCCCTTCGACGGGTAAGTACTCCCTGGCCGAAAGCCAATGGCAAACGTCGGATAACGAGCAGCCGCCGACCAGGCGGCGCACCAAGTGCGACGTCCGGACGACTGGTATTGTTTGGCTTTGTACGTCGTGCGTCCCGATAGATGTTTCAGACGCAACTGCAAAGGACAGCCGATAGCGGTCGCCAATTCCGAGCGGCGTGGTGACGACACCCGGATTCAATCGCGAGGCGTTTTCAAGCTTATCGGCTTGTACCACTCCGCGTGCGATTTCTTCCGATTTCTCCAAGATTTCGCGAGGCTCCGCTGGCTGTAGGAATGCCTTCAACTCCAAGACAAGACAAACGAACTCTCGGTCGTCGATGATCGCAAGATCGACGTCGGGAAGATCGGGGCGCCCCAGTATCCGTCCGCTCCAGAATCGGAGACCTAGTGGCTTTAGTTGCGTTATTGCTCTCTCACGAGATAGGCCCTCTCGTTCCGTGCTGAGGCGACTATACGCGTCCCTCTCGTCGGGAAAGCGGTTCAGAAGCACCGCAAAATTACGTTCCATATTAACGTCGATAAACAGCCCAGGTGGGATCGCGATAAGCGTGGGCGTCAGCGGGATCAATGGTTGAAGCGCAGGATCGGGGTTTCTGACGTCATGCTCTCCAAATGTCAAGTCGCGTACAATGTCGGAAATAACTTGTTCACTAAGTCCGACGTACCTTCGTAGCTTGCCCAGCAGGCACGACTTTTCAAGAACCAGCACGCTGTCGATATAGCCGATTCCGATGCAGCCCCGGCGCGCTGCCTCGACACGAGCCACATGGTGAATCATCGCTCTAACCTGCAACGCGAACGCAACGGCCCGGAATTCGCCGAGCGAATAGCGTGGCAGCGTCCACGACGCCGGCAGCGTACAATGGGCCCCTAGCACAGGCGACAGTTCCTTGATTCCGCGCATGACGACTTGTGCGTCGATCTTGTAGGAAAAATGCTGGCCGGCAACGGTGACAGTATCCGCGACGTCGCGCAAGAACTTTACGCCGGCGGCTTGTTGCCCTCCATCCGGTTCGGTGTAGAGGCGATCATACGCTTCAAACCGGCTGTCCGTACCAAATGGCGCAGTCGCGACGATTGTATCTCCTTGGAGATCGACTTTGATCACTCCGGCTCTTGCGTAGACATACACGAGTTCAAAGACATCGTAGTTACTTGCGAGATTGGTGAGATCCCACGATGCTTGGTAGCACTTAGCATTATACCGCCTCGATACCTTGCTTCC
>CAYYBU010000334.1:0-4550 GCA_964469945.1 uncultured Planctomycetaceae bacterium | reverse complement strand
CGGAGCGTGAGGAGTACGGGCAAATCGGGAAGTAATTTTTCGGCCGAGCCTTAGCGGCCGAAAAATGGACCAGTCCCCGCCCGCCCTGTGAACAGTTACCGCCAGGCTCACACGTTGCCGACTGACGCCGCCCCGCCGGAATGCGGCTGCAATTCCACATTCACGGGAGTCACCCCGGTCCGTGCCCGCTCGAGAAACCCGGAGAGTTTCTGCGACGGGCCGGGATGCTGCAACTTGCGCAGCGCCTTGGCCTCGATCTGGCGGACCCGTTCCCGCGTCACGGAAAAGATCCGGCCGATCTCCTGCAACGTGTAGGTGTAGCCATCGGCCAGGCCATAGCGGAGACGGATGATCTCGCGTTCGCGATAATCGAGCGTCTGCAGCACATCGGCGATGCGCGATTTCAGCATGTCCATGTTCATGCCGGCCAACGGGTCTTCCTGGCGATGATCGTAGACCAGGTCGCCGAGGTAGCTCTCCTCCTGGTGGCCGACCGGTTGGTCCAGCGACAACGGCTGCCGGTTCATGCGCATGGCCCGCTTGGTGTCGTCGACGGACAGGCCGGTCATGCTGGCCATTTCCTCGACGCTGGGCTGGACGCCCTGGGCTTGGGCCACGTCGCGGTTTGCATCGCGGAGCCGGCTCATCTTTTCGATCATGTGCACGGGCACGCGGATGGTGCGGCTCTGATCGGCGATGGCCCGGCTGATGGCCTGGCGAATCCACCACGTTGCATAGGTGGAGAAGCGGAAGCCGCGGGCGTATTCGAACTTGTCCACCGCCCGCATCAGCCCGGTGTTGCCCTCCTGAATCAAGTCGAGAAAGCTCAGGCCGCGGTTGCGATAGCGTTTGGCGATGGAAACCACCAGTCGCAGGTTGCCGGCGACCAGATCGCGGCGTGCCGCCTCGTATTGTTTCACCAGGGTCGCGATGCGTGCCAATCGCCGCCGCAGATGGCCGGGCGTTTCCAGCGTGACCCGCACCAGGTAGCGAAGTTCTTTGCGCAGCGGCGCCACGGGATCCGCCGCATTCCCCGCCTCGGCCAATTGCGCCAGCAGCCGCTCCATCCGCTCGGAGATCTGCTTCAGCGCGGTCAACCTGGCCTGGATGCGCTGCATGCGTACGCCCAACTCTTCCACCAGCCGCGCAGCGCGGCGGCGGCGCGATGTCAGCCGCTTGTGGGCGGCGGCACGTTCCCCGGCCGTCGAACGCCGCTTCCGGACCGTGGTGGCGAAGTCGTGCCGGTTCTGCGCAAGGAGGTGTTTGAGCGTCCCCAGGTTCGCCTGCACGAGCCGCATGGTTTGCCGTTTTTTCACCGTATTGCTGATCGACAACTCGACGACCTGATCCAGACGCACCCGCCCGGCCAGAATCTCCTCGAAGGCGACCGTGGCCGCGTGCAGCGCGTAATCCGTCGTGAGGATCGCCCTTCGCAGGCGGTTGCGAGTCCTCTCGATCTGCCGGGCGGTGGCCAACTCCTCGCGCCGGCTCAACAACGGGATGTCACCCATCTGCATCAGATAGGTGCGAATAGACCCCGGCTCATATTCGTCCATGGGTGTCTCTCAGTCTGCCCGAGCACTCGGTCATACGGTCGCCCGGGCGACAGCCCGGGGCTCCCTGGTTCACTGGCCACACCTATTAATACGCTCGCTCCCCGCGGATAGTTCCGCAACGGCGAAAAAAAGGTGACTCTCTGCGCCGCAGGGGCCCGTCCATTCTTCGCCGCGCCGCGGTCAGATTCAAGCGTCGCGCTACCCCTCGGCGCGGATGACGACGAAACGCGTCCCTTGGTCTGACTGGATCAGCAACAGCACCCCCTTGTCCAGAGACTGTCGTCCGAGAATCTTTTCCAACTCCTCCACGCTTGCCACCGGCTTGCGGTTGGCCTGCACAATGACCATGCCGCTACCTAAACCGGCCAAAGCAGCCGGACTGCCGGCACGAACGTCGCTGATAACCACTCCATGATCGGTTTTGACCCCCAGCCGCTTGGCCACCTCGGCGGTGAGCGTCTCGGCCTGAATGCCCAGCTTGTCGAACCGGGATGAGTCATGCTTGCCGCCCGGGGCCCCCACGCCGCTTCGTGCCAGCCCATAGTCGGCCGGCTGTTCCGCCGGCACGACGTCGAGCGTCACGGGCTTGCCTTCGCGGACAACCGCCATGTGTTGCCGGCTGCCAATGGCCGTCTCTTCGACGATCTCCTGGAGTTGTTGCGGACTGGACACTTTTTTGCCCGCAAATTCCACGATGATGTCGCCCGCTTTCACGCTCGCCTTTGCTGCGGGCGTCCCCGCGGGGACATCGGTGACGACCGCCCCCTGATGGACGGTAACGCCGAACTGTTCGGCCAACTGCTGCGTCACGGGTTGGATCATCACACCCAGATAGGCGCGACGTACTTTGCCCGTGTCGATGAGTTGATGGGCGACCCATTTTGCCAGGTTTGCCGGAATGGCAAATCCAACCCCTTGATATCCTCCATTTTGGGTAGAAATGGCTGTGTTGATGCCGATCACTTCGCCCTCCAGATTGACCAGCGGTCCGCCACTATTGCCCGGGTTGATAGCCGCATCGGTTTGGAGGAAGTTCTCTCGGGCGGCGAGTCCCAGACCGCGGCCCTTGGCGCTAATGATGCCGGCCGTCACCGTCCCCTCCAATCCGAAGGGCTGCCCGAGGGCCAATACCCAATCGCCGACGTCCATGGCCTCGCTGTCGCCGAGCTTGGCGGCTGGCAAATTGCCGCCGTTTCGAATGCGGACGATGGCCAGATCGGTTTTCGGATCGGTCTTGATGTCCTGGGCCTGAAATTCCCGGCCGTCAGGGAGCCGGACGGTTACTTTGCCGTCCCCCTGAACGACATGCGTATTGGTCAGGATGACGCCCGCCGAGTCGATGATGATGCCGGACCCCGTGCTGATAGCCTCACCTCGCGCTTGCGGCGGTATTCCCTTGAAGAAATGGCGAAACTCCGGATTGCTGCGGAATAGATCCCCGAACGGGGTGCCGTCCAGCGGGTTTTCCTCGGCATCATTACTGTTGTTGTCTTCCGTGGCCCCAAGGTCTTCGGTTCGTTGTGCAAGAGGGCTGTTGGTAATGGTGACGACCGCGGGCAAAACTTTTGCCGCTGCATTGTGGAAGGCTGCGGAAAGCTGCTTGGCAAAATTGGTCCCTTCCGCGGCCGCTTGTTGGCTGTTCGGACGAGCCTCCAGCGTGGCACGCACTGGCACGGCAACCCCTCCATCGGAGGGTGCTGGCGGTTTGGTTTGAGCTACGATGGTACCGACGGCAACCAGACCGGCGGCGGCCAACAGTACAAAACCCACCAGCCAAGTGCGGGTTCTCACGCGGTGAAACGCCCTAGCCATTGTCTCTTCTCCTTTGTCGCTTGGTTAATTCTATGGCGGCGGCGGCCCGGGGACAGGGACATTCTGGTTCGTTCATGCTGACGCCCCCCTTGACTGTCGATTCAATCGGCTTCAAGATGTGGGCACACGGGCCGTAGTACTCCACCCGAAGTGGATTGCACCTGTGAAATACGTTGCCGCTAGCGAGCGCATCTTGCATGCCAGTTGGCGGGGCTGTCCGGAAGAGGGAATTCGCGCGCCATTTTCCAGGTGTGCGGGCGCCCCGCCCGGCAGCAAAGCAACGTCCCGTGCGGAGCCGATCTACTGAGGAACCGGCCCGAACGCACGGGGTCAGTAATATACCTTTACCCTTAAGGAGATTTGCGATGAAGCGATTGGCTGCTGCTCTGGTGGTTTTGAGCATGTTCATGTTCGCGGTTGGCTGTGGGGAAGAAAAGAAGCCGACGCCGCCGACGAAGGCCAACAGCACGGCCCCGGCGACCGC
Organism: uncultured Planctomycetaceae bacterium; assembly: GCA_964469945.1. Taxonomy (GTDB): domain Bacteria; phylum Planctomycetota; class Planctomycetia; order Pirellulales; family Thermoguttaceae; genus CAYYBU01. Next base: position 698 of record CAYYBU010000334.1, on the reverse strand, counting down.
TCCTGCCCCGGCGACCGCTCCTGCCCCGGCGGCCCCGGCGACCCCGGCTGTACCGGCCAAGTAGTTTTTGCAGCATGTGGGGTGGGCCTTCGCTTCGCTGGTCCCACCCTGCCAAGCGGACTCTTCCGGCCGGCCGCTCCTCGATTACAAGAAATGATCGAGGATGCGGCGGCTGGCAGCGTCCAGCCGCTTGACGTCGGGGATCAAATAGCGAACCCCGTGCGAGTCGATGATCGACGCTTGACGCGGCTCTAGCCGGCGAACGTCGTCCTCGCTATTGATCTGGAATGTGCTTTGTCCCCGGTCCGTCTGCACCTTCCACTGCGACGGCTCTTCCGTGGTGGCCGAGAGAATCCGCAAGATCAGCGGCACAAACTCGCGGCGCGACAGTTCTTCCTCCAAGGTCGCGCGTGCCTCAGCCGGCGTCTCGCCTAGATCGTCGATGCACACAATCTCGTGCCCCTCGGCGTCGCAGATGGAAATCCAGTGCTCGGGGTTGGAAATCGGAAACGCCCTGGCGGCCACGACGCCGACGTGCTGTTGTCCGTCGGCATTGGTCAGGACGAGTTGTCCCCACGCATCGCGGTGCAACGTGAAATCGTACTTGGCTCGCTGCGAATTGGCGGTCATGACACTTGCCCCTCCGCCATTTCCAACTGGGCACGATAGAGCCGCGCATAGGTGCCATCGGCGTCCAA
>CAYYBU010000333.1:0-4561 GCA_964469945.1 uncultured Planctomycetaceae bacterium | reverse complement strand
CGCGGCCCAACGTCACGACCGACGCCGCGGCCATTTGTATCAAGAGCGGCAACGCGGTGATCCTGCGCGGCGGCAAAGAGGCCGGCCATTCCAATGCCGCGTTGGCGCAAATCCTGGTCGAAGCGGCCGCCGCGAGCGGACTGCCTGCCGATGCCGTGCAGTTAGTGGCCACTCCCGACCGTGCCGCGGTGGGCCATCTGCTGCACATGCCCGAATACATCAACGTGGTGATTCCCCGCGGCGGCGAAGGCCTTATCTGCCGCGTCAGCGAAGAGGCCCGCATGCCGGTCATCAAGCACTTTGCCGGCAACTGCCACATGTACCTCGATCGTTCGGCCGACCCGGCCATGGCCGAGCGTCTGGTGGTCAACGCGAAGTGCCAGCGGATGGGAGTGTGCAACGCAGCCGAGTCGCTGGTAGTCCATGCCGAGGCAGCGGCGGCCTTGTTGCCGCGTGTGGCCGCGGCGCTAGAGGCCCGCGGCGTCGAGATTCGCGGCGACCAGCGGACGCAGCAGTTGTGGCCGCAAGCCAAGGCCGCCAGCGAAAAGGATTATTACACCGAATACCTGGGGCCGGTGATTTCCGTCAAAGTGGTCGATTCGCTGGACGAGGCCATTCGGCACATCAATCACTACAGTTCGCAGCACACCGAGGCCATCGTGACCCGTGACCTGGAGGCGGCCCGGCAATTCGCCGCCCGCATCGACAGCGCGGCCGTGATGATCAACGCCAGCACGCGATTCAACGACGGCGGCGAGTTCGGCCTCGGCGCGGAGATCGGCATCAGCACCGACAAGTTCCACGCTCGCGGCCCCTGCGGCATCCACGAACTGACCAGTTACAAGTATGTGGTCTACGGCACCGGACAGGTGCGAGAATAATAAGGGCTCTTCTCGCCCGCTCGTGGGAGAAGGGCAGGGAATGAGGGTGGTCTGGTGACAGTAGGTATCCCAAGGACGGAACCATGGGCGCAGAAGTACTCAGCCAGGCGGAAGTCGAAAACCTGTTGAACGCCATGTCGTCCAACAGCGAAGCGTCGCCCGCTGCCGGTCGCGACGAGGCGGCCGCCGCGCTGCCGAAATACCGCGAGAAGATCACCCCCTACGACTTCAAACGGCCGGAGCGCGTCGGCAAAGAGCAGATGCGCGCTTTGCAGACTTTGCACGAGGGCTTTGGCCGCAACTTCGGGGCCGCCCTGTCCGCTCTCCTGCGAAGCATCGTCGAGGTCAAACTGACCAGCGTCGATCAGCTCACCTACAGCGAGTTCGTCTTCAGCCTGGAAAATCCCACCTGTTTCAACCTGCTGAAGGCCGAGCCGCTGGAAGGCAACCTGATCCTGGACATCAATCCCTCGATTCTCTATCCTATCATCGATCGCCTGCTGGGCGGTGGCCGCGAGGGCGGCCCGCTGGCTCGCCGGCCGCTGACGGAAATCGAGCTCCGTCTGGTGTCGCGGATCACAGGGCTGTTCCTCGACGAGTTGCGGCACGCCTGGGAAAACGTCCTCGACTTGAAACTCTCGGTGGTGCAGATCGAGAGCAATCCGCAACTGGTGCAGATCGTGCCGCCCAACGAGGTCGTGGTGGTGATCAGCTTCGAGCTGAGCATCAGCGATCTGCGGGGCATGATGAACTTGTGCATTCCGTACAACTCCATCGAGCGAATCGGCGGCCAGTTATCGGCCAACAGTTGGGTGGCCTATGGCCGCCGCCAAGCCACGCCCGAGACGATCCAGCAAATCAGCCGCACCGTCTGCACGTCGCTGGTGCAATTGCACGTCCGCCTGGCGCAGACGCGCATCGGCACCGGCGAGTTGATGTCGTTGCGAGTCGGCGACATCATCACCACGCAGAAGGATGTCAACAGTCCGGCGGTGGTCTCGGTCGAGGGCATTCCCAAGTTCCGCGCCCGGCCAGGGGCCTTCAAGGGCCACAAGGCCGTGCTGATCGACAGCGTGATCGAGAACCCCGCCGAGGCCCTGGGGCAATAGATGCTGGACTTTTGCAAAATGCCGATACAAGGTCCCCTCTCCCTCCGGGAGAGGGTGAGGGTGATCGGATTTCAGGTCCGGGATCTCAGACGGGCGGCGTGGGGTGCCACTGGCTCCGCCAGTGCCTCCGTTGGGGACGCATGCGGAGAGGGCTGTCTTGAGGAAGGTGATATTCGCACTGGCTGTTGCGGCGGGCGCTGAAATCGGCGGCGGTTTTCCTGGCGCAATTTTTGCTTTCGCCTTGGTTGCTTCGTCCGGCATCGCGGCCGCGTACAGCGAGGCGGCCTGCCTCTGCATAACCTTGTTGTTTGGTGTCGCAGACGCCTTTTTCGGCCTGGCTATTGGGAAAACCGTCTGCCGACTGGGATTCCGAGGCTCTGATGTGATTTTGCCCATCGCGGCAGGGCTCTCTGCTGGGCCTATTGGCTATTACTGGCTATATTTCCACACATTGCTGTGAGAGCCCAATTGGTGGGCCTGCGCTCCGCTTGTCCCACCCTACTTCTCAACTGGCGGGCGTTCCCTAAAGTCAAAACACGCGACGTTCGCTATCTTTCCCACTTTGCCGTGGAAAATCCGTCAGAATCGTCAATAATTCCCCACTTCGCCACTTGCGTTACAGGACCGCTGTAAAGGCGGTCGATGCACTAGACAGGATCCGATGGGGAAAAAGGGGACTGACGCCTTGGCCCTCGCTGTCGGATGATACGCGCAGGGAGGTGCATGGTGGAAAAAAACTCGCGCCCATTGAGGGCATGGATGCTGGGGACGTGTGCAGGGATCGTACTTCCGATGGCCGGGGCGGCCGCCTGCTTCGCACAGAACTATCCGGGCCCTGCGCCCGCCACGCCCGCGCCGGCGCCGTCCTTCACGCAATCGATCACGTCGGGGATCCAGTCGGGGTGCAACCGGGTGACGCAGGCCGTCACCCCTGCCAAGACGCCAACAACGTCCGCCGACGATCCGGTGTCGCTGGGCAGCCCAGCAAAGCCCGGCGCCGACTTGTATGTAGCCGTGGCCCGCGTAGCCGAGGAGAAGGGAAATTTTTCCGAGGCCGAACAGAAATACAAGGATGCCTTGCAGAAATGGCCCCAGGACCTGCGGGCCCTGTTGGGATATGCCCGGCTGAAGGACCGCTTGGGTCAGCACGACCAGGCATTGAAACTGTATGAGAAGGCGATCAAAGCGCACCCCGACGAGGCCTCGGGCTATAACAACTTGGGCATCCATTATGCGCGGCTGCGCAAGTTCCCCGACGCGGTCGCCGCCATGCAGCGAGCCACGGAATTGCAGCCCAAGGACGTCAGGTATCGCGACAATCTTGCCACCGTGCTGGTCGAGATGGGGCGTCCGCAAGACGCTTACGCGCAACTCCGCGCGGTCCACGACGAGGCAATTGCCCATTACAACCTGGGCTTCTTGTTCGTCAAGAATGGGCAACAGAAAAGCGCCGCCCAGCAGTTCGCCATCGCGCTGGAATTGAATCCTTCGCTGGTTCAGTCGCAGCAATGGCTGGATCGGCTCAACGAGCACCTGTTGAGCCCCATGGTTGAGCTGCAGTCCGCGCAGCGCCAGCCAGCCGGACCACAGTATCCGCCGCCGGGACCGCGATATCCGCCGCCGGGACCGCAAATGCCGGTGGTGCGAGTGCTGCCACCGCCGCCGAGTTCCGCGCCCATGAATGCGCCGGTGGACGTACCCATGATGGCGATGCGTCCGAGCCAACCGGCAGCGTTGCAGATGCCGGCGATCGCGCCCGATGCGGCCGGTCCCCAGCGTTTGCCGACGGTTTCCGATGGTCCCAGGGCCACGTTGGAATTGCCGCAGTTCTCCAATCCGTCGCGCGATTCCGGAGCCGAGCAAGTAGCTCCCCTGCCGCCAGTCAACGGCAATGGTCCGGCTTCCCCCTTGCGATGACACGACTGCGGAGGTGAAGAAGCGTCCTTCCTCCTGTTCCCATCCTTCCTTCGCGTCTTCGCGTGAACCCTCTGTTTTCCTGCATGCGCGGACGGACTGCGCCGACCATGTCGCCCCTATAAGTGCGACGCCCAGGGAGTGGGTTGAATCTGGGCAATCAGCGTAGAGTTTCGCGATTCTACGGCGGGAAACGAACTTGAATCAATAATCCGCGAGTTGGCGACAGTCGACCCGATGGGGCTCGTTATCTGCTTGCCAACACGGAAGTAACGGCGAGACGAAAAATGTCGCGGCTAGAAATGGCTCGCTGATTCGGGACGATTCGGGGGCGAATTTATCATCCCATTTTGCCGATAGCTTCTCTTGTCGGCATTTACCCCATCATCTCTCACATGCACAGAGTTCCATGCGTGTGGCACTTTGGGCGTAACCAGAGGAGATTACTGCTAGAAATGTTGACTCATGTTCAACAGATTGGCGGCATGGAAGATCTTCGCGAATTTGTCAGCACTACGATATGTAACCAATACCAGCTCCAATCCGGGGCTTTTCCCATGACCGAGCGGATCTTGTTACGGAGCGGCAAGCCCTGTGGTATTTACTTCTGCCTGCACGGCCCACGGGCGACCAATTTCTCCGCCATTTGGGAAACCG
>CAYYBU010000332.1:0-4567 GCA_964469945.1 uncultured Planctomycetaceae bacterium | reverse complement strand
TTTCTATCGAGCGAACGGTCCATGAATTTCTCTTCGGCTGCAATATTTATGGTTTCGACCGCTTGCCCGGCGAAACCACGAACATCGCCTACAAGAGGCGGTTTGCGGACCTGTTCAATTATGCCACAGTCGGATTCTACTGGCGATGGTATGAACCGCAGCGCGGCAGGCCGAATTACCAGTACACGGACAAGGTCGTGGCCTGGTGCCGGGAGCATGGGATTCGCATGAAGGGCCATCCGCTGCTTTGGGGCGATGAAGCCGGAGTCCCGCCCTGGTCCCACGGCCAGCCATCTCCGGAGATCCAGCGGCAACGGGTGCAGCAGATCATCCATCGCTACCAGGGCAAAATCGAGTTCTGGGAGGTGGTCAACGAACCGTCGCATCTTGCCGAGCCGAAGATCGACCAGCCGTACCGCTGGGCCCGGCAGGCCGATCCGCGGGCCTGTCTGATCGTCAACGACTACTACGTTCTGGCTGACGGCGGCCCCGGCTTCTTCAAGTTGTTGACCGCGGCGAAGCAAAATGGCGTACCCTTTGACGGCATTGGCATCCAGGCCCACGAACCGCGCACCATGCGGTTCCCCCTGGACCGGGTGCAGGAGATCCTCGATCAGTACGCCACGCTCGGCAAGGGCTTGAACATCACGGAGTTTACGCCCACGTCGGCCGGAGAGAAGATCACCGGCTCATACCGCGACGGCTTTTGGGACGAGGTGGCCCAGGCCGACTACGCCGTGAAGTTCTACCGCGTCTGCTTCGCCCACCCGGCCATGCGGGCGATCACCTGGTGGGACCTGAGCGACCAGGGTTCGTGGCTGCCCGGCGGCGGAATGTTGCGGGCCGACATGTCGCCGAAACCGGTCTACCAACGGCTCCAGCGGCTGATCCACGAAGAGTGGAAGACCGCGTTGCACGCAACGACGGATAACGACGGCCGCTTGCGCTTCCGCGGTTTCTGCGGCACGTACCGCCTGGTGCTGGACGTGCAGGGTCGCCGGCTGGAACAACGATTCCAGGTGAGCAAGGATATGCAGAAAGAGGTCGTGATTACGCCCACTCGTGGCCGCTCTTGATTCAACCCGCGAAACGATCCAGGAGGAAGACCGTTCAACGCAAAGCAGAATGCAAGGTGGAAGTGGTTTTTTCAAGAAAAACGCAACCCCCTGCACTGCAAGTGGTTGCGGAGTACGCCCAAGAGGGCTCGAACCTCTAACCTTCGGTTCCGTAGGCGGGAACCGAAAGCTCTGCCGAAAAACCGTAAAGTCCTTACATCAAACGCTATACTCCGGGTTTTTGCCGGAGGCAATCCGCGGCTTCTATTCAGAGGTCGGCTGGACCGTGAACGTGAGGTGGGCCTCGCCCAGCGAAAGTCCGAAGGCCATGCCGGCAGCAAGGTAACGAATCCCGAGTGCCGGTCGTGGCAAGGCTGATGGACGGCGACAAACCAATGTGCCTGACGCTTGCCGCCCGCGAGGGGCGGCCGGTAGTCAGGCTTTCTTTTAGCCCTCAGCGCTCTTTTCTCGATGACCGTCGCTGTCGCCGTGCCCGGCACAATTCACCAGACGACTTGTGAATCTCACAACAGCACATGTGCGAATATTGATGGCTTCCCCACGGGTATCTGTGCGTTCGATGTTGGAAACCTCAGTCCCGACAGCGATGCGGCATGTTGTTTGACGAGACGGTGCTCGCAGAAAGGTTTTCTGCAAAAGAGGGGGCGGCAGAGAGCCAAACTCGTGTTCCGAGAATGGAATCTATTTTGACATGGTATTCGGTGTCATTACAATGGGAGAACGGTCGGCTGCTAAGGGTCACCCAAGACACGGGACCGAGCATGTCCGAACCGCGGGTTTCGGTTCGGTCGGCGGGCCGCAATCGGCCGGCGGGCAGACTACGAGTTCGTCCAACTGATGAGGCTTCGGTATGTCATCCAAACGACGTAAGCCGCAGGCGCGAAAGTCTCAACCAACTCCCTCTGGGGCCGTTGTGCCCGCTATTGCCCCCGGAACACCGGCGGGCTCGCCGCGCCGTCCCATGAGCCGCCGTCGCGTCTGGCTGTTTCGTCTGTTGGCGGCGACGCTGGTTCCGGCCGCGCTGTTGTGTCTGCTGGAAGGGGCTTTGTGGTTGTTTGGATACGGTTATCCCACCGCCTTTTTCGTCAAAATCAAAGGTCGCAACGCGTTTACCACAAACCAGCGTTTCGGCTGGCAGTTCTTTCCGCCCGCGATTGCCCGCGAGCCCGCGGTTTGTGAGTTCCCTGTCGTGAAAGCGGAGGGCACTTGCCGGATCTTCATTCTCGGCGAATCGGCGGCCATGGGGACACCGGAGCCAGCCTTTGCTTTCGGGCGGATGCTGGAGGTGATGCTTCGCCAACGGTATCCGGGTGTGCGATTTGAGGTCGTCAATGCGGCGATGACGGCGATCAATTCGAATTGTCTCGTTCCCGTCGCGAAGGAGTGTGTCCAGCAAAAGGCCGATGTGCTGCTCGTCTATATGGGCAATAACGAGGTCATCGGTCCCTACGGGCCGGGGACTGTGCTTGGCCACTACTCGCCGAGTCGCGGGATGATCCGCGCGAGCATGCTCGTGAAGTCGTGGCGAATCGGCCAGTTGCTGCAGAACATCTTTCAACCGAATGAGGCCCGAGGCAAGGTCTCGTCGGAATGGCGGGGCATGGAAGCGTTCCTGGGCCAAAATGTGACCGCCGACGATCCGCGCCTGGAAGTGGTTTACGAGCATTTCTGCACGAATCTCAATTCGATTTGCGACTTGGCCCACAGCTCTGGCGCGGAGGTTCTGCTTTCCACGGTTGCGACCAATCTCAGGGATTGTGCCCCGTTGGCCGCCGTGCATGGCGCAGAACTCGATCCGGCACGGCGCGAGGAGTGTGACAAGCTTTGCCAGGCCGGCCGGGAAATGGCAGCCCGGGGAAGGCACGCTCCGGCCATCGTTGAACTGGAACGTGCCCTGGCGATCGACGGGCGTTTTGCCGACGTCCATTTTTGTTTGGCGCGATCGCTGCTGCGAACAGGCGATTGTGAGAACGCCCGCAAGCACTTCACCCTAGCCAGAGATCTCGACGCCTTGCGTTTTCGCGCCGATAGCCGGATCAATCAGACGATTCGCGACGTGGCGGCGGCGCGAGCTAAAGGCGGCGTGTGGTTGGTTGATTTTGAGAAGCTGCTGGTGGAGAAGACGCGGACGGAAGATGCGCTGCCGGGAAACGAATGGTTCTACGAACATGTACATTTCCGTCCCGAGGGCAACTATCTGCTGGCTGCGGCCGTGTTTCGGCAACTGTCGACAGTTCTTCCCGAATGGGTTCGCACGCGGGCAGCGGGTTCGGAAGATCCGATCTCCTTGGAGGTTTGTTTTCGGAACATCGCGCTGACGCCTTGGGATCGTTTGCAGATGGAAGAGGAAATGGCGGCAATGACTAACCGCCCTCCGTTCACGCAACAGGTGGATCATATTCAGCAGCAAGCCGGCCGGCGTGTGGAAATCCGCCGGCTCCGAGCAAAGCATGCCACCCCCGAAGAATTGAATCAAGCGCTGCAAGTCTACCAAAGCGTGATCCAATTAAATCCTGACGACCTGGATCTGCGGCAAGGTCTTGCCCGCTTGCTGCTTCAGCGGAAGGATTTTCAGGGCGCAATCGATCAATGGCAATTCCTCCTGTCGCGATTTCCGGAAATGGCGAATTGGCACGCGAACCTCGGGGTCGTCTTCGATGCCAGCGGTGATGCGTCCAGCGCGATCTCGCAATTCCAAGAGGCCGGCATGATCAACCCGTATTTGCGAGCGACACTATCGTACTATTGCGGCAATGCTTTGTTGAAGCAGGGCAAGACATCCGAGGCCGAGCAGCAGTACCGGCAGGCATTGGAACTGAATCCTTGCTTGCCCAAGGCCCAGAACGCCCTAGCGGCGATCCTGGTCAACCAGGGAAAGATGGCCGAGGCCGAGCAGGCATTCCGTTGTGCGCTGGAAGTTGATTCGTCCCTGGTCTCGGCCCGCAACAATCTGGCCGTGCTACTCGAGCAGGAAAATAAGCTTTCAGAGGCATTGAAGGAATATCAGCAAGCGGTAGACACGGATCCCACCGATCTGGAAACGTATCGCCACACGGTGCGTGTCTTCAGGAAAATGAAAGATCCTGAGAAAGCTATCCAGCAATGCCGTCGCGCCGTGGAAGCCATGCCCGAAAGCGCGGAAGCCTGTTACTGGCTTGGTAGCTTGCTGGAGCAATATAACCGATTGACCGAGGCCACCGAGGCCTACCAAGCGGCACTGCGGGTGGATCCGGACCATCTGGAGGCCGGCCACAACTTGGGGGCTATTCTGGAGAAGGCCGGGCGAACGACCGAGGCGATCGAGCAATATCGCCGCGTTCTGAGGAGCCATCCTGAGTCGGCGCCAACGAAGAACAATCTGAAGCGACTTACGGGGTTACAAGAATAATATTCATGTTCCGTATCCTCCCCTCCGTGCCAATAATAAGTGAGACAGCTGCCTCCTTGGATATTACAGTAGAGGGTAAGGAGGTAGTGGAAGATGGAGAAAG
>CAYYBU010000331.1:0-4568 GCA_964469945.1 uncultured Planctomycetaceae bacterium | reverse complement strand
GCCGCGGCCGGAACACGCCGCGGGAAATCGCGGACCAGTTGTTGGCCGAAGCCCGCGCGATCCACGAGGAGGACCGGCAGATGTGCCGGGCGATCGGCCGCCAGGGGGCGGAGTTGTTGACCGACGGCCAGGGTGTACTGACCCATTGCAACGCCGGCGGTCTGGCCACGGCCGATTATGGCACGGCGCTGGCGTTGTTCTTCGCCGCGGCCGAGTCGGGCAAGCGGCTGCACGTCTATGCCGACGAAACCCGGCCGCTGTTGCAAGGCGCCCGCCTGACCGCCTGGGAGTTGCAGCAACGCGGCATCGAGGTCACGCTGATCTGCGATTCGATGGCGGCCCAGGTGATGCGCGAGGGCCGCGTTCAGGCGGTGGTCGTGGGGGCCGATCGCATTGCCGCCAACGGCGACACGGCCAACAAGATCGGCACCTATGGCGTGGCCGTGCTGGCCGCCGCGCACAAAATTCCTTTCTACGTGGCGGCGCCCACCAGCACCTTCGACCTGTCGCTTTCCAGCGGAGCGGAGATCCCCATCGAGCAACGCGATCCGCGCGAGGTCACGCACGGTTTCGGCCGGCAGACGGCCCCTGACGGGATCGACGTCTATAATCCGGCCTTCGACGTGACGCCGGCCGAGTTGATGGCGGCGATCGTTTGCGAACGCGGCGTGATTCGGCCGGTGTGTCGGCAGCAGATTTGTGCGATGGTGGGAAAAAGGTAGTTCAAAAGCAGTTTCCCCGCAGCCGTCGCGGACAACGGGAGCAAAGGCCCACCATGCCAACCTCTGGTGCGTAGCGATAACTTGTTGTTCGGCCACGTGTTGCGCTGCACGATGTGATCGCTCGCCCACCCCAAGTGCCAAGACCAAAGCCCCAAGACCCAAACCAGATCGACCTTGCCCCCGCGGTGCGGCGAAGTTAAACTCGCCGCCGCTAGCGATTGTCTTGGCATTCCACGCGTTGACTCCTTGTCGAGAAACATTCTATCGACCGGCCACCGAGTTCGCTCCGCGGGCGACCACGAGCGGCCGCTTCGGGATGGACCGCAGCACCCCTCTGGTGGGTAATTTTGCTTGCAATGGAAATTGGCGCTTTTACAATAAATTAAGGGCCCCAGTTTCCCCAACCTCTTTTGTAGGAAAGGTAGATAATGAAACCGGCGGCACTTGGGGCCCTCTTAGGCGCAGGATTGGTGATTGTGGCGGCCGGCCTTTTCGGCCAACGAACGGAAGTCTTCGCTCAGCACGCGGCGCCCTATCAGGCGACCGGCTCGGGCAACGACCTGATTGCCTTGCCGATGCCGGCCGGCGACAAGTCGCAAATGCTGACGGTGATTGATCCGCGACAACAGGCGATGGGCGTGTACCACGTCGACCTCAGCAGCGGGAAAATCACCCTGTTGAGCGTCCGCAACATTCGCTGGGACCTGCAAATGATCGAGTTCAATGGCGTCAACCCCCTGCCACGAGAGATTCGGCTGCAATTAGAGCAGAGATAAAAAATGCCCCCACGCTACTACAACGTCAAAGAAGCCGCCAAGACCATCGGCATCAGTGAAGTCGAGGTCAAGCAATTGCTGGAACGCCGGGAGTTGCACGGCTACCGCGACGGCGCCGACTGGAAATTCAAAGTCGAAGACATCGAGCGCATCGCCAAGGATCGCACCGCGCAAACCACGCCGACCGAGGATGAAGGCGACGTGCTCTTGAGCGAAGTCGCCCTGGGCCACTCCGATCCCAGCGCCTCGGGCACGGTCATCGGCATGGAGCCGGCGCGCAAGTCGATGGCCGAAAGCGATATCCGCCTGGCCGACAGCGACGTCCACCTGGCCGACAGCGACATCGGCCTGGCCGCCGACAGCGACATCGGCCTGGCCAGCAGCGACATCAAACTTGCCGCGGAGCCGGCCAAACCCGCCTCCGGCGGCAAAGACGCCGTCGACTCCAAGGTTTCCCAGTTCGAAGAACTCGACCTCACGCTCGACCAGGATCTGACGCTGGAGGACAGCAATATTAACTCGACTCCGAGCAAGCCCGGCGAATCGGCGGTCGATCTCTCGGGCAAGAAGCTGGACGACGACGACCTGGTGTTGGGCGGCAGCGGCACCGGCAGCGACATTGCCATCGGCGGCGACAGCGGCATTTCGCTGGTCGACCCGGCCGACAGCGGCCTCTCCTTGGAAGAGCCTTTGAACCTCGGCACCGGCGGCGGCGACGAATCGCTGGAATTGGGCGAGGACGACATGCTCTCGTTCACCGCCGACACGGAATCTTCGCCCTCGCTGAAAACCGACGATGATTTCCAGTTGACCCCCATGCCCGACAGCGAGGAAGCCGACGAATCGGAAAGCGGCTCGCAAGTGATCGCCCTGGACACGGAGGCCGAAGGGGACGAAGGGGCCACGATGATCGCCGGCGGCGCCGGCGCCTCGATGGCCGCCATGCTCGACGAAGACATGAGCGTCGATCCCACGCTCGGCTTCGGCGCCGCCATGCCCGCCGGCGCTGCGCCCGCGGGCGAGTTGGCCCTGGGCGGCCAGCCCGGCCTGTTGGCTGGCGGCATGCCCATGATGCAGCCGGTGGCCGCCCTGCCCGAGGCCCCTTACAGCGTCTTGAACGTGGTGAGCCTGATCCTTTGCACGCTGGTGCTCGTGCTGGCCGGCATCATGATGTTCGACCTGCTGGAGCACATGCGAAGCTGGGATACGCCGCACTATGTCAACAGCTCGGTGCTGGACTGGTTCCTGAGTTGGTTCGAGAAGTAGAGGAGCTACTGCGAAAGGAGTCGCAAGATGAAGGCCCAGCAATGGCGGGTGATCGTGTTTCTCTCCGGCATCTGCCTGGGGTTGTCGGGATGCATGGTTCCGCAGTCGCAATTGGCCGACTGCCAGGCGCAAAATCGCGCCTTGGCGCAGCAGAGCCGTGCCCAACTAGTGGAACTCGACAGCCTCCGCGCCCACGGTCATGAGTTGGAGAACCAGTTGGTCCGCACCGAGCAGGAGATGGCCTCGCTGGAAGAGCAGATCGACCTGGACCGCAAGCGGCTGGCCAACTACGAACACAGCAACGGCGAGTTGTACGACCAGTTCAAGACGGTAGCCAACGCCCGGCATCTGCCGCCCAACGTCAGCCGGCAACTGGCCGATCTATCGCGTCGCTACCCGAGCCTGAATTTCGATCCGGCCACGGGAATCGGCAAGCTCGACACGGACATTCTCTTCGACAGCGGCCAAGCGGAGTTGAAGCCGGCCGCGCAGGCGATGCTCAGCGAGTTGAGCCGCATTCTGCAAGCGCCGGAGGCCGGCGACTTGAAGATCATGGTGGTGGGCCACACCGACAACCAGCGACTGGCCGGCAAACCGGTGCGCGAGCGGTTCAGCAACAATTTTCACCTCAGCACGGCCCGGGCGTTGGCGGTGGCCGACCTGATGCGTCACCAGGGATTGGGCGAGCAGCGCATCGGCGTCGCCGGTTTCGGGCCCTATCAGCCGGTGGCTCCCAACGTCTCGGCCAGCGACCGCCAGAAGAATCGCCGCGTGGAGATCTTCCTCATGGCCCCCGACGTTCCGGTCGTCGGCTGGACCGATTCCATCCCCAGCATGTATTGAGGGCGCTGCGATGGGTGACGGCAGCCTGCCCCGCGGAATACCGAAATCCGGGCGGGAAAAAAACCGGCCTTGACGCCAAATCGGAAATGTCCTATTCTCGCCGCCTCATGAATGTTGCATGTCACGGCAAGGAAGCCCTGACGGACAGCATCCATGCCGAAACAAGCTACCGATCCACGTGGATGGGCCTGCACCTGGGCGTGTCGCGACGGCGACCAACCTGCGGGCCGCGAAGCGTTCGGCCGCTTGCAAGGATGTAAGCGGCACGCTTCGGACATACAGAACGCGCGCCGAGGCCTGGTCGAGCGCCCTTGAAGGCGCCGCGTCCGGCACGGCGGCCAAGCGTCCAATCGCTCCCGGAAAAGTATCGTGTCCTCTGCCCCCCTGGGACACAACCTTTCCGGGGGCTTTTTTTTTGCGCTGCCCGATCTTCTCAGGGCCACGTCGAGCGCCGCCGCGACATGGCCGCAGGAGAACTGCAAAGTCGGGGTCTGGTCCATTTTTCGGCTCGAACGCCCGGTTTTTCAGGCAAAGCCTTGTCCGAAAATATGGACCTGACCCCTTCGCGTCAGACTTTGCAGATCTCCTGGACGTGGCCGCTCGCGCCTTGACAGGGGGCCCAGCCCGGTCCATACTACGCCCAGGGCGTCTAGATAGCGTTGCACGATTCCCGGAGGAATCGCCGTAGGGAACGCCCTCCGTGGCGTTCCGTCTTACCGATACGCCCGGAACGCCACAGAGGGCGTTCCCTACACGGTTCGCTTGCGAGCCTCCTGGAATCACGCAACTCTATTTAGGACGAGCGGCGCATGTTCGCCACTCGGAGGCAATCGACATGGTTGCGACCAAAGTGATTCTCGTGGGCGGCTTCTTGGGCGCCGGGAAGACGACCTTGTTGGCCCGGGCGGCCGCGCATCTCTCCCGCCAAGGCCAACGCGTGGGATTGGTGGCCAACGACCAG
>CAYYBU010000330.1:0-4571 GCA_964469945.1 uncultured Planctomycetaceae bacterium | reverse complement strand
GTTGGCGACGATCTTCCCGTTCAGCGCGACGGCAAATCCCTGAGGCTGTTTGCCGAGCCACGTCCATTTCAAGGGCAATCGATCTTCGTGCACGAGTTGCCGCCGATCGGGCTGTTCCACCGCAAGCACCGTCGTTTCGGGTGTGTTCTGGCGATACAGGTCGACCAAGGCCCGCGTGAGGTTCAGATAGAGAAATCCCCAGCCGCCATTGCCGCGATAGCCTGGACAGGTGAGCGAGACCGGCTCGATGTCGTCGCTCAATTCCACGCTGTAGCTGTCGCCATAGAATGCCGTCTTGGGACTCTCTTCCTGGCCGGTGAACTCCTGGAACTGGTGGAGTTGGAGAAAGTGCGGCCGGTGTTCCAACGCCCCGCGGAACGACTCCACGTAGGTCCAGCCGCCACGGCGGCCGAAGGCGCTCTGTCCCTTCCAGCCGTCGGTGCCGAAAAACGCCACGGAAGCCGTCATCGCCTCGGGCTTGCCCTGGAACATGGTCACCGGCTGCCGCAAGGCGCCGTCCATCCACGTCCAGTGGCCCGCCTCATTGAAGTGAACGTCCTGGTGCTGGGACGACATCCAGCGGATCGTAAAATACCGCTCGTCTACCGGAACCTGCTTGGTGTTCTTCAGCCAGTCCGGGCCCGCCCCGTTGAAGACGAACAATAGCGGTTTACCCAGGTACTCCTGAAATAAACCCTGAAAGCGCGGATTGCGCACGTAGTTGTGGTAGATCCATTGGCTCTCCTCGTTGATGGCCTCCACGGTCGTCGCCGGACCATTGATCAGGCCGCAGAAAATGACCATGCGCGGCACGGCCAGGCCCTCGTCGCGCAGCGTGGCCATCGCTTCCAGGAGCATCGTCGTGCTGTGGACAACCTCATTGTCGTTATCCGCGCGCTCATCCCAGTGCTTGCGGCCCTGAAGCTGGTTGCTCCAATCCACCAACAGGAAATCCGCGCCGGACTCCACCAGCCAGATCAGATGTTGCCGCAAGACATCCCGATCCCACGAGCGATAGAAGCCGACCAGGGGCACCGCCTGGGCCGTATTCCAGGCAAAACACCGCGGGCTGAACAATTCACAGTATTGCACGCCGATGAGGTGTTCCGGGTCGAGCGGCGGCGGCGCGAGCTTGCGGAAGTCCACCCGCACCGTCACGACGTTGGAGAGCTTGGCGTCGGCACCCGCACGCGTACCTGTCAGCATCCTTGTCACCGCGGCGGCCGGCCAACCTCCTGTCGCCGGCAGTGCCCACGCCGAACGCTCGTCGGCCGCCGGTTGCGATTGGCTGGGTTGACGCAACACCGGCAGCATTCCCTGCGACTCGGTCACGGCGACTTGGATTTCGGCAAGCCCCGGGTTCGGCAGCGGCAGGATCATGGTGGCCTGTCCCCGCGTGTCGGCAATCTCCTGGGCCCCCCAACGCTTACCGTTGACGTAAGGCAGCAGCAGATACCCGGCGGCCGGGCGACCGTCGGGCCATGTTGCCGCCGCACGGATGATGACGCTCCGGCCCATGCCGATGCGCAGACGGTCCGCCTCGATGCGAACCGCGGGACCTTCGGTGGGGGCGTTGCGTTTCAGCAGCAGCACCCAATCGTGTCCGTGCTTGGGCGGTTCGCAACGCCAGGCGCCCTTGGCGTCGACGACGATCGCGGTCGCCTCCGTGCGCTCGCCGCTGACGGGGTCGAAGTGCGTGACTCGATACGATGCACCGGGCTTGAGCCGGCTCACCACGATGGCGCGCGGGTCGAGGACATAGATGGCGCGCAGCGCGTCGTCGATGCCGCAGGCTTGCGGCCCGGCCAACGGGTCGCCCGCCGGCGCGGCGTCGGCCCAGGCAACGCTTTCCGGCATGGGCGTCAGTTGCGTCCACGGCAGCGACTCGAAGAAGCGTTTGCCGTAGGCCACTTGGGTCGAGCCGGGAAGCTTCATCGCGTCCTCCCAAGTGATGATGCCATACCCGGTGGGCGGGCTGCCGGCGGTCGGCGACGGGCCATGCGGCTGCCCCGGACGATTGAGCTGCCAGATGCCGTTGGCCCCGTAGGTGTGGCCCTTCGCGCCGTTCATCAGCGACAGCCAGAACATCGCCCGCGTCCACTGCGTCGGCAGCGAGTCGCCCAACATCTCGTAGCTCGCCTCGCCGTCGATGACCGGCATCACCGGCGCGGCGCCATAAGTCTTGCGCACGGCGCCGACCATGGTCGGCACCGACTCGCGCTGGCCGTGCGGCGTTTGCATGAGCTCGAAATCCAGCAGCGTCTCGTCGTCGGTCGCATGGCGAGAACTGAAGCCGTTGATGGCCGTGGGATGCAGCGAAAGCGGGCGGCGATAGGGGTCGGTCGCGCGGATGAATCGCAGCAGTTCCGTCCAGCCGTGGACCTGGCTGCGGTCGTCGGAGGGGAAATTCTTGGCCAGATACCAGGGCAGGTTCGCCTCGCCCGCCGCACACCAAATCACGGGCCAGGCCCCGTAGCGGGCGATCAGATAACGCCAATGCATCTTCATTTTCTCGACGCCCATCCAGGGCATGTAGTAGCCCCATGCGCCGACGATGCACGGCGTCATGCCCTGCTCCGTAAGGTAGCGCAGCCGCGCGTCGGCGGCGTCGAAGTATTCCGGACGGATGCGCGCGTATTGCTTCTCCCAGGGGAAGCCCGTCTCGTTCGCACCGCGCGGGTCGAACGGATGCATGTCGGGATACAGGCCGGCGACGATTTGTACGACGTTGAAGCCCTTCGCCTTTCGGTCGGCGGCCAACCGCTGGAATTCGTCGGGCCAGTGCAACCGATGGCATAGTCCCATCCACCAGGTATCGCCGAGCCAGAAGAACGGCGTGCCGTCGGCGTACTCGAAATGCCGCCGGTCCGCCGCCACGCGCACCGGGCCGTGCTGGAAGAGCGGATTGTCGCCCGCATAGGGCGCGACTTCAACCGTGCCCGTGACGCCGTGCAGGCCGGCGTCCCGCGCGTCGCTCGAAACACTTTGCCAGTGGTGCGTGCCAACCAGCGGCGACGCATAGCGCACCTTCCACTTGTCGCCACCGGCCCAGAACGCCGGCACCTTCAGAGTTCTGCCCGCCGCATCGGTGAAGGCGACGTCCAGCGTCACCTCATTGAAGGGATCCGCGTGCGGCCGCTGCGCCGTGAAGACGATTTCCGTGGGCACATTCGCCTGTGTGCGCAAGGTCTCCGCGGCGGATGCGAAGACGCACAGCGTCAGAACAGCGGCGGTCATGCCGAGGCGTGTCGAGAAAATGCGCACGTTCATGGTTGTCCTGCGTTGTTGTTCGGTTCGAGGTAAGTTCTTACCCGGCCTTCTTGCCCAATGTGAGCTACGGCGTGCGAACCGACAGGGGCCGAACGTCAAGGGCCGGGGCGTCCAACTCGAGGCGAATGATCGTGTCGAAGGGTTGCTGATCCTTCTTGGCCACGGTGAAGGCAAGTTGGCCGGCCTTCTGCGTCATCTTCACTTCGCCGCCGCCAAGCAGGCGGGCCGAACGAATTGTCACGGGCAAGGCGGCCAAAGCGAGCGTGTCGCCGGACCATTTCAACACGTGGAGATAGACGACATTGCCCTTGCAGGTGCAGCAGATGTTGCCGGTCGGTTGGTAGGGGCCGCCGCGAGTGCCGTAAATACTTTCGCCGTACTTGGCCAGCCATGTTCCCAACTCCTTCAAGCCGTTCACCTGTTCCGCGGCGATTTCGCCGTTGGGCATGGGACCGACGTCCAGCAACAGGTTTCCGTCGCCGCCGCAACATCGCAGCAACATGCCCAGGCACTCTTCCTGCGTTTTCACGCCATCAGCGTGCCCGCCCCAGGACCATTGACCGCGGCGCGAGATGGTCATGCACGACTCCCACGGATGCTGCGTATCGAAGCCGCCGACCGATTGCTCCGGCGTGTAGTAGTCCGCACGAGGTCCGATGCTTTGCCAAGTGCCGGCATTTTGCCCGGCGCCGAGGTCCAAGCGGTTGTCGATGATGATCTGCGGCTGGAGTCTCTTCACCAACGCGTAGGTCCGTTCCTGATCCCAGGGCGCGGAGCGCCCGTCGTAGTCGAACCACAGCAAGTCGATCTTGCCGTAGTGGGTAAGCAGTTCCACGATTTCGGCCTGCATGCGTTTGACGAATTCCGCGTTCCGCGCCGCGCGGCAGTCCGGGTCGCGCCAGTCCATCGGCGAGAAGTACCAGCCGATCTTGATTCCTTGCGCGCGGGCCGCTTGGGCCAACTCGGCGCACACGTCGCGTTTCAGCGGCGTGTGCATGATGTTGTAATCGGACACCTTCGAGTCCCAGAGGAGAAAGCCGTCGCAATGCTTGGCCGTCAGCACCATGTACTTCATGCCGGCGGCCTTGGCGATGGACACCCACTGCCGGGCGTCGAACTTGACCGGGTTGAAGTCCTTGTAGAGGTTGTCGTAAACGGCGACCGGGATCGCGCCGTTGTTGGGGCAGGCCGGGTTCGAGTTCGCCCGCGACCAACTGATCTCGGCCTCCTTGAGACTTATCGGCCCCCAATGAATGAACATGCCGAACCGCGCCTCGCGCCACCATTTCATGCGGGCGTCG
>CAYYBU010000329.1:0-4574 GCA_964469945.1 uncultured Planctomycetaceae bacterium | reverse complement strand
CTTTTTCGTCCACTTCAAGTACACCGACAGCCGCGGCGAGGATGCCAACTTCGCCGAAAAGGTGAAGATGATCGAACAGTTCGACGCCATCGTGCCGCGGGTAACGGCCCTGCGGCCGACGGTGCTGGTGGTGACCGGCGATCATAGCACGCCGGCGGCGATGAAGAGCCACAGTTGGCATCCGGTGCCGACGCTGCTGGTGGCCGACACGTGCCGCCCGGACGGCTGCCAGGCGTTCGGCGAGAAGGATGCGTTGCGCGGCGGCCTGGGGCAGTTCCAGGCGATTTATCTCATGCCGCTGGCGCTGGCCCATGCCGATCGGCTGGGGAAATTCGGCGCGTAAGCAACGTATCCGGCACATGGCGCGTGCCGTTGGGGTGGCGGCACGTGACGCGTGCCGGATACGGCCGGCGGCACACGGAGTGTGCCGGATACGGGGGAAGCACCCATGAACTTCGAGTTCTTCGATGCCGGCATGGACCTCCGCGTTACGACAGGGAAACTTCCGCACTGGTGCCAGCCGGGTGTGACCTACTTCATCACCTGGCGGACCGACGACTCGATTCCTCGCGACGCGCTGGACCTATGGGTGCGTCGCCGCGACGACTGGTTGCGGCGGCACTGCATCGACCCCGGCAAACCAAACTGGTCGGCGCGGCTCGATGACTTGCCGGAGTGTCAACAACACGAGTTCCACAGCGCGTTTTCACGGGAATTCCTCGGATATCTCGACCGTGGGCACGGGGCATGTACGTTGTGGAAACCCGAGTTGGCAGCGATGGTTGGCGATAGCTTGCGCCACTTTGACGGCCAGCGATACCTCCTTGCCGATTTCGTCGTTATGCCCAACCACGTCCACCTGCTTGCGTGTCTCCTTGGCGCAGCCGATGTCAAAGACCAGTGCCATTCGTGGAAGAAATACACGGCAACGAAGATCAACCGAGCGTTGGGGCGGCGAGGGCGATTCTGGCACGAGGAGAGTTTCGACCATCTCGTTCGCACGCCGGAGCATTTCGAGCATTTTCGACGTTACATTGCCAACAATGGCAAGGAGGCTGGCTTGCGTGAGCAGGATTACTTGCACTGGAGCCGAGAATAGTCACGTATCCGGCACACGGCGTGTGCCGGATACGGGGTGGCGGCACACGGAGTGTGCCGGATACGGGGCGGCGGCACACGGCGTGTGCCGGATACGGGGCAGCCCGGATACTATTCCAGCAGCCAGGCGACCACTTGCACCAGGCCGTCGTCGTCGTGGGTGGGGGCGATGCGGGCGGCGGCCGCTTTGACGCTGGGCAGGGCATTGCCCATGGCGATGCCCAGGCCGGCGGCGCGGATCATGGGGATGTCGTTGACATCGTCGCCGACGGCGCAGATGGCCTCGTCCGGAATGCCCCATAGGCCGGCCAAGCGGCGAATGGCCGACCACTTGGTCACGCCCGCCGGGGCCAGCTCGCACATGAAGCCGCGATAGCGCGGGCTGCGGAGCACGTGCGTGGACAGCTTGCCGGGCAGGCCCTGGTGCAGGCAAGACTCCAAAGCGAGCATCTGCGGCTGACTGCCCATGGCGAAACCACCGAACACGTCCTGCGGCGGATCGGTTTTCATGCCTGGCCAGACGTGGCCGCAATCGCGATTGAGCGATAGGTATTCGGCCAGTTCCGGCCCGCGGGCGGCGCGATCGGCCTGGTAATAATCGAACCCGGCCGCGAACGTATCGCCGCAGAGCAGTACGTCGTGGCCGCAATGGTCGATGATCGCCAGGGCCCGGCAAAGCACGTCGCGGTCGAACTGCGCGCAATACAACGTGCGATGGTCCAAGGGATCCTTCACCAGCGCGCCGCTGCCGGTGACCAACGGCACGTCGATGCCCAGCGGCTCGACCAGGCGCAGGGTTTGGCTGTAACGGCGGCCGGTGGCCAAAACGACGTGGATGCCGGCCTGCCCGGCCCGCGCCAGGGCGGCGCGCGTGGCGGGGGTGAGCTCGTCGTGGCTGTTGACGAGCGTACCGTCGACATCGATGGCCAAGAGTTGATAACGCGACACTTTAGTCTCTCGAAGTTGTCCGGCACACGGCGTGTGCCGGATACGACCGGACGGCACACGGCGTGTGCCTGCTACATTTCTCCGCCGCAGGTCCGGGCCAAATGGGCCGCCGACTGGGCTTGCTCCTGTTCCAGGTACGCGCGGCCTTGGCGGATGCCCACGTGGTCCCAGGGCAAGGTGGCGTTGGCCGGATAGGGATGATGCAGGAGTTGCTCGACGTCGATGTGCGCGTCGGCCAGCGCCTGCCACCACAGGTCGGGGCGAAGCTGCTCGCTCCAGGCGTCGAAGCGGGCGCCGCGCCGCCAGGCCAGCTCGATCGCCTCGCCCAAGCGGCGATCGCCGCGGCAAAACACGCCTTCCAGCAAGCTCGCTTCGACGTCGTGGCAGCGGAGGGTGATGCTGTTGAACTTTTTCCGCCGCCGCAAGTAGTCGTGGACGCCGCGGAAATACTCCCGCCGCTGCATGGCGTTCCACTGGTAGGGCGTCTGCGGCTTGGGCACGAAGTTCGACACGTTGGCCACCACCGAAGCGAAACGGCCGCTCACCTCCTTGCCCAGCCGCGAGATGGTGTCGGCCATGTCGAGGATGCCGTCCAGGTCGGCCTCGCGTTCGCCGGGCAGGCCGCACATGAAATAGAGCTTCACCCGCGAGAAGCCGTTTTCCATGGCGCGGCGGCAGCCTTCGTAAAGGTCGTCGTTGTGGATGTCCTTGCCGATCTGCTCGCGCATGTCGTCGCGGGCGGCCTCGGGGGCAAAGGTCAGCCCATCGCGGCGATCGGTGTTCAACAGGTCGCCCAGCAGACGCAACTGCTCGTTGACCCGCAGGCTGGGCAGTGAGACGCTCACCCCCAGCGGCCGGAAGATGGCTTGCAGGCGGCGCAACAGTTCTTCGATGTGCGGATAATCGCCGGTGGAAAGCCCTTGCAGGGAGACTTCATTGTAGCCCGTGCTGTGATAGGCTTCGACGGCCGCACGAACGATCGTCTCGACCTGGCGAAAGCGGACGGGCCGCTTGGTGGTGGTGCTCTGGCAGAAGCGGCAGTGCCAGGGGCAACCGCGCATGATCTCCAGCGTGATGCGGTCCTGTACGCACTCGACGTGGGGCACCACCGGCGCCGTGGGCAGCGGGAATGCCTCCAGGTCGGCAAGCACGGCCGGCTCGATCCGCTCGGGCACGCCAGACCGCCGCGGACGCACCGAAGCCTGCCTGCCGTCGGGGCCATATTGCGGCTCGTAGCACTGCGGCACGTAGACATAGGGCAGCCGCACGGCCATTTCCGTCAGCGCGGCTTGGCGGTCGAGGCCCGCGCGTTTGAGGCTCAACCACAACTCGCAGACCTGCGGCAGGGTCTCTTCGCCGTCGCCGATGAGGAACAGGTCGATGAAGCGGGCCATCGGCTCGGGGTTGGCCGCGCAGGGGCCACCGGCAATCACCAGGGGATGCGCGCCGGTCCGCTCGTCGGCCGCCAGCGGGATGCCGGCCAGATCGAGCATGGTGAGCACGTTACTGGAGCAGAGGTCGTATTGCAGGGTGAAGCCGAGCACGTCGAACTGGCCCAGGGGCGTGAAGCTTTCCAGACTGTACAGGGGGAGCTTCTCTTCGCGCAGCAGGGCCTCCATGTCGGCCAAGGGGGCAAAAACGCGCTCGCAGACCCAATCGTCGCGGCGATTGATGGCGGCATACAATACTTGCAGGCCGTGGTAACTCATGCCGATGGAGTAGGTGTCGGGAAAGGCCAGGCAAAAGGTGCCGCGGCCGGCCTGATGGTCTTTGCGGACCGAGTTCCACTCGCCGCCGATATATTGCCCCGGCGTTTGCACGCGCGACAGGATGCGGTCCACGACGAGCGTTTTGAGGGTGTGGTTATCCATATTCGCTGCCATCGGCACGTTCGGCAAAGTCAGAGCGTGTGAAACTGCATACTTTGATTATGGCAGAACGAGCGTTCACAAAACAGGGGTGCTTGCCGATCGGGCGGACTGCGCGGGCGATCATGGGCTATAATGGAGGGGGCGTTTGGGCGGCCTTTCTTGTGGAAAGCCGTATTCAGAGTATGCCGCCCTCACCCGGCGACCAAGTCGCTGCCCATCTCCCGCCAGGCGGGCGAGGGGAGCTAGGAAGCGAAAACATGATCTCCAAGAGCTATCGAACGTGGGCCGTAATCGCCGGGGCCATCGCGCTGGGCCTGGCTGTCGTCCCCGCCGGGGCGCAGAGCCGGCAGACGTTGACCGAGCTGCGCAACAAGATGGTGGACGAGGACGTCGTCGCCGCGGGAATAAAGAACGTTCGCGTGATCGAGGCCATACGCAAGACGCCGCGACACGAATTCATTTCCACCACGCAGCGGCCGCAAGCGTATTTCGACATGGCTTTGCCGATCGGGGAAGGGCAAACCATTTCGCCGCCGTTCATTGTCGCCTACATGACCGAGGCGATCGATCCGCGGGCAGACGACAAGGTGCTGGAGATCGGCACCGGTAGCGGCTACCAGGCGGTGGTGCTCAGCCCGCTGGCGCGCGAAGTCTACA
>CAYYBU010000328.1:0-4577 GCA_964469945.1 uncultured Planctomycetaceae bacterium | reverse complement strand
CTCGACGCCTCATGGCGTTGGCCACCTGACATGATTCACTATTCAGAAAGTGCAGTTTTTTCGAGAGCGGCCGAAAAATAACTTCCGCGAATCGTAGGTCAGGCTGTGCCTGACGCCCCCGATCTGTCAGAGTCGCTGTAGGGAACGCCCTCCGTGGCGTTCCATGCCTTGGCGGGCGCAACGGAACGCCACGGAGGGCGTTCCCTACAGATTTTGTGCAGCTTTGTTCGCGGCAGCCGCTGGTGACGACCGCAGTAACAGGATAAGCCAAAAACGTCCGGCTCCCAAGCTGCACATTCGATCAGCAAACCGTGCGGAGTAGGGCCTTGCCGCTCTCTTGACACCTCCCCAAAGCGGGCATAGCATGGACCAGCATAGGTCCTTTCCTGCCTTCCCGCCGTAACCGTTCACGGGGCGGGGAAGAGGGGGACAGGTCCATGTTTTCGGACGGCGTCGTACCTGGAAACAGCGCGGATTGGCCGAAAAATGGCCCAGTCCCCGCCCGCCCCGTGAACGGTTACTCCCATCATCCTCGTCGAGCAATGCAGCCATGGCCAAGCGTTTCAAGCCGGTGACGCCCCTGTTGCCCGGTTTCGAGCCCGAAGATGGGGAGAACCGGCCTGCACCAGAGCACAAGCCAGCAGAGCGCCCCGCCGCGACGGTCGCTGCCAGGACCGCCAGCCATAGCGAGGCGGAAATCACCGCGATTCTCCGGCAGCAGACCCGTGTGCCGGGGCCGCCGCCGCAAAGCCTGGCCGGGCAGACGGTCTGGGTGATCGACGCCCATTCGCTGATCCACCAGGTGTTCCACGCCCTGCCGGAGATGAGCAGTCCGCGCGGCGAGCCGGTGGCGGCCGTGTATGGTTTCACCCGCGACTTGTTCTACCTGTTGGAATCGAAGCGGCCGGACTTCTGGTTCTGCGCCTTCGACATGCCGGGCAAAACGTTCCGCCACGCCATGTACGACCAGTACAAGATTCAGCGGCCGGCCATGCATGAAGACCTCGTGCCGCAGATACACTCCTGCCATCGGGTCGTGCAGGCCCTGGGCATCCCGGCCTTGGGCCTGGCCACCTTCGAGGCCGACGACCTGCTGGCCACGATCGCCGGCGCGACCGAGCAACTCGACGGCCGCTGCTTCCTGGTCAGCGGCGACAAGGACTGCCGGCAGCTCATCTCGGAGCGGGTGAAACTCTACAATATCCGCAAGAACGAGATCCTTGATCGCGAGGCACTCCAGAAGGATTGGGGCATCAGTCCGCAGCAAGTGGTCGATTATCTGGCCCTGGTGGGCGACGCCTCGGACCACGTGCCGGGCGTGCCCTCGGTGGGCCCCGTCTACGCGCGGCAACTGCTGGAAAAGTACGGCGATCTGGAAGGCATCTTCGCCCACGTCGGCGAATTGACGGCCGTAGCGCGGCGCGAGAACCTGATCAAGTTCCAAGAGCAGGCGATGCTCAGTCGCCGCCTGGTGCAACTCGACGCCCACGTCCCGGTCGTGCTGGACTGGAAGGCGGCGCGGCTGGACAGTTCCGACCTGGCCCGGGCGTTGGCGTTGTTCGAGGAGTTCGGCTTTCGCAGCCTGGCGGAAAAGCTCGCCACGCTCTGCGAACAGCCGGTCGCAGCCGCGGCGCCGGCGCATGAGAAACCGACCTATCACCTGGTGGACACGGCCGAGAAACTGGCCGCGCTGTTGGCCCCCTTGCGGCAACAGACGCGCATTTCCGTCGATACGGAAACCACCAGCGTGTGGCCGCGCTGGGCCGAGTTGGTGGGCATGTCGCTGGCCTGGAACGACCGCGAGGCCTGGTACTTGCCATTCCGCGCGCCGGCCGGCCAGAACCACTTGGACCTGTCCGCCGCGCTGGAAGCCTTGCGGCCGGTGCTGGAGAATCCCGCGATCGAGAAGATCGGGCAGAACCTGAAGTACGACCTGATCGTGTTCCGCGGCGCCGGCATTCGGTTGGCCGGCGCGGCCTTCGACACCATGGTGGCCAGTTACCTGCTGGACGCCGGGCAGCGGAACCACAACTTGAACGAGTTGGCGAAGCGCTACCTGCAACACGCCACGATCAAGATCGAAGAATTGATCGGCAGCGGCAAGCAGCAGAAACGTATGGACGAAGTGCCGCTGGAGCAGATGGTCGACTATGCGGCGGAAGACGCGTTGCTGCCGGTGCGGTTGCAGCCGATCCTGGCGCGAAAGCTCGCCGACAGCGAGTTGGGCGACCTGTTCACGAAGGTCGAGATGCCGTTGGTCGAAGTGTTGGCCGAGTTGGAATATCGGGGCATCCGCGTCGACGTGGCCCGGCTCAAGGAATTGAGCGTCCGTTTCGGCGAGCGCATGGCGGCCATCGAGGAGGAGATTTACGCGCTGGCCGGCTATCGCTTCAATATTGCCTCGCCCAAGCAAATGCAACATCTGCTGTTCGTGGAGAAGAAGTTGCCGGTTCTGAAACGCACCAAGACCGGACCCAGCACGGACGTGGCGGTGCTGGAGATGTTGGCCCCGCAGCACCCGCTGCCGGCGAAGATCGTCGAGTATCGCCAATATGCGAAGCTCAAGGGGACCTACGTCGATACGCTGCCGGAGATGGTCCATCCCGAGACGGGCCGGGTCCACGCCTCGTTCAACCAGGTGGTGGCCGCCACCGGCCGGCTCAGCTCCAGCGACCCGAACTTGCAGAATATCCCGGTGCGCACGGACGCCGGCCGCGAGATCCGCTCGGCGTTCGTGCCGGGCCAAGCCGGTTGGCTGCTTCTGGCGGCCGATTATTCGCAGATCGAGTTGCGAATTCTGGCCCATTATTCGCAGGACGAGCAGTTGTGCGCGGCCTTTGCCGAGGACCAGGACATTCACAGCCGGGTGGCCAGCCAAGTGCATGGCGTCCCCCTCGAAGAGGTTACCGAGGCCATGCGGCGCGAGGCCAAGGTGGTGAATTTCGGCGTCATCTATGGGCAGACGGCCACCGGTTTGGCCCGCCGCCTGGGCATCGACAAGGCCGCGGCGGCCCAGTTCATCGACAGCTATTTCCAACGCTACCCGGGGATCGAGAAATTTCTCGTCACGCTACTGGCGGAATGTCGCAAAAGAGGTTATGTTAATACTATCTTGGGGCGACGGCGGGCGATTCGCGGGGTCCGCGAAAATGCCGGCCGCTCCCGGAACCTCGCCGAGCGAACCGCCGTCAACACGGTCATTCAGGGCTCTGCCGCAGACCTGATCAAACTGGCGATGATCGCCATCCACCAGCGACTACGCCGGGAGCAATTCTCGGCGCGGATGCTGTTACAAATCCACGATGAATTGATTTTCGAGGCCCCTGCCGAAGAACTCCCCCGCCTGGCCGCCTTGGTCCGCGAGGAGATGGTCGGGGCCGCAAGGCTCAGGGTTCCCCTGAAGGTCGACCTTGAGACGGGACCCAACTGGGCCGACACCAAGCCATGCGAGTGATCGGCTTACTGGGCGGAGTGGCAAGCGGCAAGAGCCTGGTGGCACGGCAGTTGGCCGCGCTGGGCGCCGGCGTGTTGGACGCCGACCGGGCGGGCCACGAGGTGCTGCGGCTGCCGCAGGTGGAAGCCGCGGCGCGCGGGCGCTGGGGTGCTGCGCCGTTTGGGCCCGATGGGCACATCGATCGCGCGCGTTTGAGCCGCATCGTGTTTGCCGAGCCGCCCGGCGGACCGCGAGAACGACAATACCTGGAACAACTGACCCATCCGGAAATCGGCCGCCTGCTTCAGCAGCAGGCCGCGGCCCTGGAAGCGGCGGGCACGCCGCTGGCTGTGCTGGACGCACCGTTGATTCTGGAAGCAGGTTGGGATACACTATGTGAACGGTTCGTGTTCGTCGACGCGCCGCGTGCGGCGCGGCTGGCACGGGCCCTGGGCCGCGGGTGGACCGAGGAGGATTTTGCGGTTCGTGAGGGCGTGCAGGAATCGTTGGATTTGAAACGATCGCGCGCCGATGTGATGATAGACAACTCCGGTTCTCCGCAACGGACAAACGCTCAAGTCGAGCACTTTTGGCATTCGCTTTTCCCCCGCTAGCCTGTCGCCGGCGCACCGCCGCGCTGCCTGCAATAACCCATCGCACGACCCATTGACTTTCACCAACCCACCGCCGCCGCCTTCCGTGCGCCGGCCTTTTTTTCCTGTCGAGAGGTTCGATTGACCATGCCACAGCCCAGGGATCCCCGTGCCGATTACCCCGAGCGCAACGACGATAACATCGCCCACGGTTTTCAGGCCGACGCCAACGGCCAGTACGGACTGGACGACGAGAACGAGCCGCTTTCTCTGGCCGAAGAAATCGCCTCCGAAGGCGGCCGCATCAAGGACGAAGTCCACGACCATTACGAGCAAATCAAGCAGTCGGGCGATACGCACATCGCCGAACTGCAGCGCATGTCGATGGCCGAACTGATCGAGGAAGCCCGCAAGGACAACCTGGCCGACTGTGCGGGCATCAAGAAGCACGACCTGGTCTTCAGGATCCTCAAGGAGCGGGTGAAGCTCAACGGCCTGATGTACGGCGAAGGG
The DNA here is from genome assembly GCA_964469945.1 of uncultured Planctomycetaceae bacterium. Taxonomy (GTDB): domain Bacteria; phylum Planctomycetota; class Planctomycetia; order Pirellulales; family Thermoguttaceae; genus CAYYBU01. The sequence goes on along the minus strand of CAYYBU010000328.1, from coordinate 38 downwards.
ACGCTGGAGGTGCTGCCCGACGGCTTCGGTTTCCTCCG
>CAYYBU010000327.1:2681-4618 GCA_964469945.1 uncultured Planctomycetaceae bacterium | reverse complement strand
CTGGACAAGCTCCAGGCCGCACTCGCGGGGCTCGAAGGGGTTGGCGCCGTCTTCCTCGGATCGGGCCCCATGAAGCCGGCCGGCGCCCATGTACTGTACTGCGGCCGCGTGTTCCACGAACAGGTCCCGGAGTTCCTCTCCGCCGCGGACGTGTTCGTGCTGCCGACCTTGGAGGAAGGGTCCTGCAACGCGCTGGTCGAGGCCATGGCGTGCGGTTTGCCCATCGTAACGTCGGACGGCGAGTTCAACAACGACCTCGTGGACGACTCGGTTGCGATCCGGGTCGATCCGTTGGACGTGCAGGCCATCCGCCGCGCCATCGTGGAGCTCCGCGACAATCCATTACTGCGGCAGCGCATGGCGGCGGCCGCCCTGCAAAGAGCCCCTCAGTTCGACATTAATGTGCGCGCCGCGCGGATCTGCCAGTGGATGGAGGCTCGTGTCTCTGAAAACCATTAGCTGCCCTCCGGTCAACCGACGTCGCGCAGGCCACCAGGCAGGCGGTCCGGCGTTGCGGGAAAGACAAGGCTGGGAACTGTTCGTTTACGTGCTCGGCATCTTGTGTTCTTATCTGTTGCTGGCCGTGCCGCGACGCTGGCTGCTGCGCTATGCGCGTGGCTTGCTGCAATCGCGGTTTTACCCTGCATGCCGGCATGTGCTTTTCCACAAATCCGGGCGTTCCGCCCTGTCTGCCGTGTTCTGCCGAGTGGCTGCGCAGAGGAGCAACGGTTGCGTTCTGATACCAGACTACGTCTGCAATGTGGTTAGCCGCGCCGTTTCGCAGCACGGCCTAGTCCCCGTAACCTACGCCACCAGCGGGAACTTTTCGATCGACATGGCGGACCTGGAGAACCGCTTGCAGGACCCGCGGGTTGTGGCGGCTGTCCTGGCTTCGATCTTTGGGGCCCAGAACCGCTCGCAGCCCGTGCTTGATCGCATCCGAAAGACGCGGCCGGACATCGTCATCGTCGTCGATGATTGCCAAAACCTGGCAACCGGCGTTCCGTTTGTTCCGGATGATCGTACCGTCGTCGTCTTTAGTTTCAACATGAAGAACATCTGCGGCACGATGGGAGGGGGACTATGTTTTTCCACGGACTTTCTGCAGCTTGAAGAACCCGGCGCGGGTTGCGTGGAGGGCCTGTTGCTGGAACTGCGTCTGCACTGCATGCTCCTGCTCCAGCTTGCCGAGCAGACGCGGCGAGCCTGGCGCGCCATCGCTTGGCCGCTCGGCCCTTATCGCCGTCCGCCCCTGGAATACTCGCCCTGCGCACGGCCGCAGTACGACATGGCGGTGCAGCGCATCGCCAAGTTGTCTTTGGTGCGGGCCATCCAAGGCATTCATGACCTGGCACATCTGGAAAAGCGGCGGCAGTACAACGTTGGACAGTTGCAGCGTTACTTGGCCGCAACGGGCCTTGGAGAAGTGATTGCCACCGAGCGCGTGGAAATTGCCCCCTTCGTACCCTTGAGGTCGCAGGCATCCCAACTGGTCGGACTTCTCCCCTTGAAGGGACCGTATGCGTTGGACGCGGTCCCGTCGCGATCCATTCGTCCGGAGCTCATCGCCTTCCAGAACCAAGGGATCGGCCGCATTGTGTTCCATCCTGGCCGGCCCGATACGCATTGAGCCATGCAAAGTAACATCCCCAGTTCACCGAAGCGCATCGCGGTCTGTATGCTGACCAGTTCTCATATGGCGCTGGATAACCGCATCTACGACAAGGAAGCGAAGTCATTGGCTGATGCGGGCTATTCCGTCGCGATCATCGGTCAACACCCGCAGCGTGAGGTTCGCGATGAGATCCAGTTCATCCCCCTGCCCGCGGCGAGAACCCGTTTTCAACGCTTGGTGCTCATGCCATTCCGTCTTTGGAAACTGGCTCTCCGACAGCGCGCGGCAATCTCGGCTTTCTGCTATGACAGGGGGCGATTTG
>CAYYBU010000327.1:0-2671 GCA_964469945.1 uncultured Planctomycetaceae bacterium | reverse complement strand
GGCAATCTACCATTTTCACGACCCCGAGTTGATACCGCTCGGACTGCTGTTGAAACTTCGTGGCAAGCACGTGATCTACGACGTTCACGAGGACTACGAGCAGACCATGCTGGCGGCGGCGTGGATTCCAAGACCGCTGCGCTGGCTCGTGTCACGGCTCTGGGGGGGATGCGAGCGGCTAGGGAGCCGGTGTTTCGATCACGTCATTGTCGTCGATTCGCAAATCCGGCGGAAGTTTCCCGCTTCCAAAACCACGATGATCACCAACGTTCCCCCCTTGGCTTTCCTTGGGGAGTCCAAGCCCGCGGAGGACGACGGCAAGTTCCGCGTGCTTTTCATCGGTGCCATCCAGCGGGCGCGTGGGATTCATGCGGTACTCCAAGCTCTCGATCTGGTAAAGAGCCCCCATGTGGAACTTCACGTCGTCGGTCAGGTGCTCGATCCGCGACTGCAGGAATCCTTGAATACCAACCCGCGCGTCGTTTGCCATGGCAGGTTGCCTTGGAAGCAGGTCCGCGCCGTGTTGGAACAGGCACGTCTCGGTCTGATGTTGTTCCAGCCGACGCCGGCACACTTGCGGTTTACCGGGGAAGGCAACACGAAGTTGTTCGAGTTCATGAGCCTCGGCCTTCCCGTGCTTTTTTCGGATTTTCCCATCCTGCGGCAGTTCATCGATTCCATCGGCGCCGGTTTCGCGGTCGATCCGACGTCGCCGGAGAAAATCGCCGCGGCGATCGATCATTTGTGCCGGAACCCGGAACTCTGCCGGAAGATGGGCGAGAGGGGGCAGCAGGCGGTTCGCACCCAATTCCACTGGGAAGCAGAAGCGAAGAAGTTATTGGCCGCCTATGAAGGGGTTATGTCTGGCCGGCAGGATACTTCCGGCGTGGCGCCATAAGGGCTCCGCCGCGTGACACGACATGGGCATGATTTGATGGCAACGGCAAGTGGCGAACTGATGTTGGCGAGTGGGCACGTGAACATTTCGCCCCGGTTTCCGCTACACTTGGCCGGGTACGGGCTTGACCGAATGTCCGCCGGTGCAGTGGGTGAACCGCTCGAGGCGAATGCCCTACTCCTCCAGTGCAAACAGGGCCGCGTTCTGTTCGTGCAGGTTGACGTTATCTCGGCCGGAAACGCCCTCCGCCGGCATCTTTTGGATCACTTTGGCGCCCGTTTGCAGGACGAAGAGTTGTTTCTGGTTGCCAGCCATACGCACTTTGCTCCCAACATCGATGCCAATCTGCCGGGCATCGGTCAGGTCGATCCGGCCTACGTCGACCAAGTGTTCGAGCAGATTACCGGCCTTGTGGACCGCGTGTTGCGAGCTCTGCCCGAACCTGTCCATTTGGAATACGGAGAAGGCAGGGCGAATCATTCCGTCAATCGCCGACACTGGTGCTTTTCGCCGATGCTGCGATTCCCGCCCGTCAAACGCGTTATGGCGCGACACCCCAACCCCCGGGGGCTGCGCGACGAAACCGTGCGCGTCTGGTCCGCCTCGCCAAGTGGCAGTGGCCCTGCGCCCCTGGCGGTCTTGTGGAACTATGCGTGCCATCCCGTCACCACGTGGCCCTTCAATGCGATCTCGGCCGATTACCCGGGGGCCGTGCGGCGATCGATACGAACTCGGTTCGGCGGCAATGTTTCGGTCGTGTTCTTGCCGGGCTTCGCCGGCGACGTGCGGCCCAACCGCATCGATCGCCTGCCACTATCTCCTTATCGCCTGCTGCATCGCATCGTCAACGGACCGATTTTCGGCGAGTTTCAGGCGAAGTCGAGCCGAAGATGGGTTTCTTCGCTCGCCGACCTGGTCGTGGCGACACTGTCGGCCAAGCTGTACGCCGTTCCCGTCGCCCGCATCAGCGGCCGGCGGATTTCGTTGTCCATGGGCGAGGTGATGGAGGGAGAGGTCGACAGCCGTCCCCTTAGTTTCCAACTGGTTCGAATCGACGATTCTTTTGCAATTCTCGGCATCTCCGCCGAGCCCGTAGCGGAGTACGCTGTCGGCCTCGACGACCTGCTTTCCCCGGGAACCTTTGTTCCCGTCGGGTACATTGATGGCGTGTGCGCCTACTTGCCAACGACCGAAATGCTCTCCGAGGGGGGAATGGAAGTGACGTCGCCAGGCTACGGTTTGGAGCACGCCAACTACCGCCTGCACGTCTCGAATATCGTGCGCACAGCCGTGCAAGCACTCTCCCCGGCGGTGCGCAGTGGAAAATAACGAATGAACCGCTGGTCCGAAAAGACTAGTGCTTTGACCGTCCGGAACCCCGGCGCGCGTTTGGGGGCCACGATGTTCATCGAGTTCCAGGAACATTTCTTCGCATGAAACTTGCAACCGTCATTGGCGCTCGCCCGCAATTCATCAAAGCCGCCATGGTCACGGCCGCGCTGCGCCGCGCGGGCACCATCCAGGAAATCATCGTGCATACCGGGCAGCACTATGACGACAACATGTCGCGGGTGTTCTTCGAAGAGTTGGACATCCCCGAACCCGACTTCTGCCTGAACATCGGTTCCGGATCTCACGGGGCACAGACCGGACACATGCTCGAAGCCGTGGAAAAGGTTCTGCTCGTGGAACGTCCCGATGCGGTCCTGGTTTACGGCGACACCAATAGCACGCTGGCCGGCGCTCTGGCGGCGGCGAAACTTCACATCCCGG
>CAYYBU010000326.1:0-4634 GCA_964469945.1 uncultured Planctomycetaceae bacterium | reverse complement strand
CGGCGTCCTTGATGCGCTTCGGCCAGGCGATGCACATTCCCTGACGGGTGCCGCCGAAGTGCGAGGCGATCTGCTTGGTCCACTTGAAGGGCGTGTCGAAGGCCCAGGACCACGCCACCGTCATGTGCGGATAGGTCTTGTCGGAACCCCAGATCGCATAGTAATCCTTAAGCTGCATCTGCACCGGCACGTTGACGCCGTTGAATGAAGCCACCTCGTTGGGCGTGCCCATCAGCGTCCCTTCGGCGCTGGAACCGTTGTCGCCGCTGATGTAGATGATCAGCGTATTGTCCAGCTTGCCCAGCGCCTCGACCGCCTGGATCACCCGGCCGATCTCGTGGTCAGTATAGGCCAGATACGCTGCATAGACCTCCGCTTGCCGGGCATACATCTTCTTCTGCGCGGACGAGAGCGAACTCCACTCCGGCAGCAGATCCTTGGGCCAGGGCGTCAGTCGGGCATCGGCCGGAATCACGCCCAGCTTCTTCTGATTGGCAAAGATCCGTTCGCGCAAGGCATTCCAGCCCAGGTCGAACTTGCCTTCAAACTTCTTGATCCACGCCGGCGTCGGGTGGTGCGGCGCGTGGGTACCGCCGGGGACGTAGTAACAGAAAAACGGCTTGTCCGGCGCAAGGGCGTTGAGTTGCTTCATCCACTGGATGGCCTCGTCCGCCATGGCGGTCGTCAAGTTCCAATCCGGCTTGCCGACATAGGGGTAAATCGGCGTCGTGTTGCGGAAGAGGTTCGGTTGCCACTGGCTGGTGTCGCCGCCGACAAAGCCATAGAAATACTCGAACCCCATGCCGCCCGGCCACTGGTCGAACGGTCCCACCTGGCTCGCCTGAAAGTCGGGCGTGTTGTGGTCCTTGCCGAACCATCCCGTGCCGTAGCCGTTCTGACGCACGATCTCGCCCACGGTGGCCGTGTCGCGAGTGATGATGCTGTTGTAGCCGGGAAAACCGGTGGATTGCTCGGAAACCACGCCGAAACCTACCGAGTGATGGTTGCGGCCGGTAATCAGCGCCGCCCGCGTCGGCGAACACAAGGCGGTGGAGTGAAACTGCGTGTAACGCAGCCCCGCCTTGGCGATGCGGTCCAGGGCCGGCGTGGGGATCACGCCTCCGAAGGTGCTCGGCGCGCCGAAACCGACGTCGTCGGTCATGATCAACAGCACGTTCGGCGCCCCTCGGGGCGGCACCACGCGGGGCGGCCACCAGGTCTTGGACTGCGCCACATTACGCTCGATCACGCCGCCGAATTTCTGCGGCGGCGGGGGCAGAACCTTGCTGTCGAGAAACTCAGTGGCGTCGGGAGCCCCGGCCACGCCGTAGATCGCCGCCGCCTGGCCGGATGTCGCCCGGGCGCGGTCAGACGCCCCCGCCTTCTCGCCATACCCCGGCGCCGCAAAAGCGGCCAGCAACGTCAGTGACAGGACCGCTGTCGATAAGCTTCGCATCGTGATAGCCTCCTTCGCACGGTTTGCGGTAGAACTGGCACTGGCGGGGACTGGTCCATTTTTCGGCCAGTCAGCGTGATTTTCATGGACGACGCGGTCCAAAAACATGGACCTGTCCCTGTTTTCCCGTTGCGTTTCAAGATACGCGGGAGGAGAACCCCCGTGACGGGTGGGGCGCTTCTTAATCGCCCGTGCGACAGGAGGGCGCCAGTGGCTCTGCCAGTGCGTTGGGCAGATCGACGATGCGCGGATCGAAGATCCGGAGCGTTGCAGGCCGCACCCAGAAATGCCGAACCGCTACCGTGTAAAGCACACGGCTGGACAAGCCGGGCACCACGCTTAGGACCGGCGAAGAAGAACTGTCGTGGGCGGCTTGGTTCTTGCCCGACGATCCTCTATAATGGCCCCCTTCCCTTCCCGTCACCTCAATCAAGGAGAAAGAAAGCATGGGTAAAGGCAACAACAGTCAGAAGAACGACAAGAAGAACAAGAAGGTCAAGCAGGACAGCAAGAAGGCGGCGGCCAAACCCTCGACCAAGAAGTGATCAGCGGCCCTGCGCGGGCTTGGCCTGTCTTTGTCTGACCACTTCGAACATCAATAGACTGCCGGCCACGCCGGCATTCAGAGACTCGGCATGCCCGGGCATGGGAATGCCGATTTTTCCGTGCGCCATGTTGCGCGCTTGCGCACTGGCGCCGTCCGCCTCGCCGCCAACGACCAAAGCCAGCGGGTTCTGCAAGTTCATTTCCCAGCAGGATGGGCCGTCCATATCGGCAAGATAGACGGGCAAATCGCGGGTCTGCTGGCCGATTTCTTCCCACGTCAGCCGGTGGATCGGCAAGCGGAAATGCGCGCCCATCCCAGTGCGGACCACTTTCGGTGCGAAGGCATCGGCGGTTTCGGGGGGGAGAAAAACAGCCTGTACGCCGGCCCCCGCTGCGGTCCGCAACAAGGTGCCAAGGTTGCCCGGATCGCGGATCCGATCGGGAATGAGAATGAAATTCAGCAATGCGGGCGCCGGGATGCGGAACTCGTTCAAGACCGCCAGCACACCTTGGGGCGACGCGGTTTCGCTGCATGATTTCATCGTGCTGCTGGAAACCATCTCGCACGGAACGCCGCGCAAGCGGAGGCTCTCGATCAGCGAGCTGCCGCGCTGATTCAATTCCTCATCGTGTAACACGAAGCGAAAAGGCCAATTGGCGGCCTGAGCTTCTTCCACAAGCCGAACACCTTCGGCCAGAAACGCATCCGCGTCGCAACGTCCCTGGATGCGGCCTTGCAAGGCGCGAATCAGTTTGATTTTTGCGTTCTGCTGTGATGTGATCATGCAACGATGTTGACCGATGGCCGGTTTTTCCGCGGCCTAAATCCTTGCCGCGTCGGCACTTTCGCTTACTGTATCGTTGCAGGTACCGCAGGCTTTGGCAAGGGTGTGCCTCTTGTTCCGCTTTCCGTAACCGTTCACAGGGCGGGCGGGGACTGGTCCATTTTTCGGCCACTGCGCGTGATTTGCAGGGATGACGTGGTCCGAAAACATGGACCTGTCCCCTTGTTCTCCGCCTGCGGTGCGGAGGGGTTGGCATTCCACCCGAGGTCCGGCAGGTGACAATTCTTGTATTCCTCGTTGCGGATGCTAGAATGACAGATTCGGAGATCCATTGCGCGAGGAGACAGGCTGGAATGCGGATTGCCGTCGGAAGTGACCACCGTGGCGTGGACATGCGAGTGAAATTGGTGGAATTACTCCACCAATTGGGGCAAGAGGTCGTCGACGTGGGCAGCTACGGCCACGAGGACGTGGACTATCCGGACATCGCCGCCATCGTTGGTCGCAAGGTGGGCCGCCAAGAGGTGGATCGGGGCATCCTGATCTGCGGGTCGGGACTGGGCATGTGCATCGCCGCCAACAAGATTCCCGGCGTCCGTGCGGCCCCCTGCTACGACGACGTCACCGCGGAACTGAGCCGTCGCCACAACGATCTGAACGTGTTGTGCCTGTCCGGCGACATGCTGGGCGATCGCCTGGTCGACCGCCTGGTCGAGATCTGGCTCAATACCCCCTTCGAGGGAGGACGGCACGCGCGGCGGATTCAGAAAATCGTCGCCCTGGAACAGGCGAACGGAAAGAAGGAAGAATAAAAACGTCGGATTTCAGATTCTGCAATCCAAGATTTTTCATCCTTCATTCTTCTTCGCGCTGGCCGCCGGGCCAATCAGATTCTCTACGGTATGCTCGTCCAGGGTCTCTTCGCTTTCCAGCGTTTGCGCCAGCAACTCGAGCTTCGGGCGATTCTGCGTGAGCAGATCGGTGGCCCGGCCGGCCGCGTCGCGGAGAATGCGGACCACTTCTTCGTCGATCAGTTGCGCCGTATGCTCGCTGAACTGCCGCGGCGCGGCCATCTCCTTGCCCAGGAAAGGATGGTCTTCGCTGTCGCGAAAGGCGACCGGCCCGAGCCGCTCGCTCATGCCCCAATGGGTGACCATACGGCGGGCGAGTTGGGTGGCGCGGCTGAGGTCGTCCTCGGCGCCGGCGCTGAACTCGTCGAAGACCAGTTTTTCCGCGGCCCGGCCGCCCAGCAGGAACAGTAGCCGCGTGTGCAGCTCGCCTTCGCTGATGTTGACGCGGTCTTCCTCGGGCAGCAGTTGGGTGGCCCCCAGCGAACGGCCGCGGGGGATGATCGAGACCTTGTGCAGGCGATCGATGCCCGGCACCAGCCAGGCCAGCAGGGCATGGCCCGACTCGTGGAAGGCGGTCATCGACTTCTCCTTGCCGGTGAGCACTTCGTCGCGTTTGGCGCCCATGAGAACCTTGTCGCGGGCGTATTCAAAGTCGCTCATCTCGACGCGCTCTTTGTCGTGCCGGCTCGCCCACAGGGCGGCCTCATTGACCAGGTTGCGGATGTCGGCGCCGGTCAGGCCGACGGTGCCGGCCGCCATCCGCTCCAGGTCGACGTCCAGGTCCAGCGGCACGTCGCGGGTATGGACCTCGAATATGGCCAGCCGCCCCTTGTAGCTGGGGCGATCGACCGTGATATGACGATCGAAACGTCCCGGGCGCAGCAGCGCCGGGTCGAGCACGTCGGGGCGGTTCGTGGCCGCCATGATGATGACCGATTCGTTCTGCGTGAAGCCGTCCATCTCGCTGAGGATCTGGTTGAGCGTCTGCTCGCGCTC
>CAYYBU010000325.1:0-4639 GCA_964469945.1 uncultured Planctomycetaceae bacterium | reverse complement strand
ACCAAATCCCAACGGTCGCCGGCGGCCAGCCGATCGACCAATTGGCGGCCGTGGCCGATGCGATCGGTCTGGTGGCCGAGAGATTTCAGGACCGTTTCGATGCCCTCGATGGTCACCGGCTGGTCGAATTCCGCCGTTTCTTCTTCGCCATAGCCGGCGGCCAGGTAATCGGCCCGCAAGTCGTAAGTCAAACCGATGCGCATCGGGAGCACCACGAGGAAGGATGAAGTCTGAAGGATGAAGCATAAAACAAAACGGATGACCAGACAAGGCTATCGGGTCATCCGTAGGTCAGGCTGTGCCTGACAGTCGGAGGGCGTCAGGCACCGCCTGACCTACAATTCTACAGTTCCGCACCGCTTACTGCGGGTCGGGATAGCGGTACTCCTGGCCCTCGTAGTTCCGCAACAGCAGGTCGTCGCCGTCGCGGCCGACCACGTAGTTGGGCTGGAGGGGAATTTTGCCCCCGCCGCCCGGCGCGTCGATCACGTAGGTGGGCACGGCGTAACCGGTGGTGTGCCCGCGCAGTCCCTCGATGATCTCCAGACCTTTGGCCACCGAGGTCCGGAAATGCGAAGAGCCGGTGATTGGATCGCACTGGTAGAGGTAATAGGGGCGCACCCGCATCTTCAACAGGCGATGGACCAGGTCTTTCATGGTCTCGACGCTGTCGTTGATGCCCTTCAAGAGGACGGTTTGCGAGCCCAGCGGAATGCCCGCATCGGCCAGCCGCGTGCAGGCCTGGTGGGTTTCCGGGGTGCATTCGTCGGGATGGGTGAAGTGCAGGCTCATCCACAAGGGGTGATGCCGCTTCAACACCCGGCACAGTTCCCGGGTGATGCGTTGCGGCAACACGGCCGGCATTTTCGTGCCCAGGCGAATGAACTCCACGTGCGGGATCGCCCGCAGTTGGGTGAGAATCCAGTCCAGCCGCTCCTCGCTGAGGAACAGCGGATCGCCGCCGGAGAGCAAGACGTCGCGGATTTGCGGCGTGCGGCGGATGTAGTCGAAGGCCTGCTCCAGCCGGGCGTGATTGGGGACGATTTCGCCGCGTCCCACCACCCGCGAGCGGGTGCAGTAGCGGCAATAGCTCGTACAGGAATCCAGCACCAGGAGCAATGCACGGTCCGGATAGCGATGGACCAACCCCGGCACGGCGGTATCGTGTTCTTCACCCAACGGATCGTCGGCCTCGCCAGGGCAGCGGGCCAACTCGCCCACGGTGGGAACCATCGTACGGCGCAGCGCCTGGGCGGGATTGTCGCGGGCCAGCAGGCTCATGTAGTAGGGCGTGATGCGAAAGGGCAGCATTGAGCCCGACTGTTGCAGGGCCGCCCGCTCTTGGTCGGAAAGCACCAGCATCCGCTCCAACTGGGCCAGGGTGTGAATCCGGCTGCGGGCCTGCCAGCGCCAATCGTTCCACTGTTTATCGCTGATATCGCGATAGAAGGCCCGGCGAAACGCCTTGGTTTGCGGGGTGCTGCGGGGCGAGCGAGAAATTTGCCCCGAGTAGACGAGAAAATCCTCCGCGGGGAAGACTTGCGGCCAGCGCGGCCGAGGTGCCTGCGTTACAGCAGAAGGGCAGGCGAGCAGGTTGACGGGACTACCTGGAGGTTCTTCGTCAACTTCCAGGCGACAGCATGTGGACGAGCCACTCGTATCCAAATTCGACACAATCCAGATCTCCTAGGGGCCTTGAAAATACCATCCTACTTTCTTCGGCTGGCAGACCGTCTCAAAACCAGTCTGCAAACCTACTGCAAACAAAATCACGTCTGGAGCAAAAAAAGTCAAGAGTGAAAATCGAGACAACCGACGAAACAGGGAAAAATAATTCTTCGCGGTTGCCAAAAACCGCGGCCAGAGCCTTTCCGCGCCCCATCGGCAGTCGGTGGCTCATTCCTTGATTAGTTCCACGCAAATGCCCCCGGCGCGCAGCACTTTGTGCATGCGCGTGAACCACAGCTCTTGGTGCCAGCGCAGCCCCGTGCTCTCGCAAATCTTCGCTAAATCGCGGCGATTGTAGGTGCGGCAACACCAGATCCGGCTGGTCCAGGCCCCGGAAAAATTGTCTTACGTGGTCAACAGCAGCATCCGTGCGCCGGACATCATGACGCGGCTGAGCTCGGCCAGGCCGAGCTTGGCGTCCGGCAGATGCTCCAACACGTAGCCGCAGGTGACGCAATCGAAGGAGCCGGCCGCAAAAGGCAATTTCGTCAGCTCGGCCACCACAAACCGCGGCCGGGGACTCTTCAGCCGGTTCCGCGCCCGCCGCAACATTTCATGCGAGAGATCGCTACAGGTCAGCGTGCTCTGCCGATCGGCATACTTCAGCAGGTGCTTGGCCAACTGGCCGGCCCCGCTGCCGACGTCGAGGATGTGGCGGGCGCCGCGCAGGTCGAACTTGCGTTCGCGGAAGAGCCGCTCGCCCAAGGGTGTGTGCAACGACAACATGCTGCAGGCCGCCAGCATGGCCCCCTGCGGACCATCGTAGACGTCGCGAACCTTCTCGCGGTACTCCTCGAAGCTCACCCGTTTGATCAAGCGGTTCTCGATGATGCGGTTGAGCACCTTCTTTTGCCGCCCCAGGCCACTGGAACGCTTGAGACGGGCCAGGGGCTCCGCGGTATTGGCTTTCTTCGCTGGCATACGCGACTTTCTAGGAAAGGGACAGTCCCAGTTTTGGCGTCTCCTCTGGAGACGACGGACGAAACTTGGGACAGCCCCCCCAAAACACCACGCGACCGGGGGGCACCCTATAAATATACGCGCCGATTGTAGATATACCACTCCAGCAACGATACCGCCAGACCCAATATCAGCAATTCCTTCCAAATTTCCCGATGGGCCGCCTCGAAACCCCGCTGCCCCGCCACTTCCACGTAGCCGATTTTGATCGCCGGATTGGGCTGAGGGCGAATATCGCTTTCCGCCGCATCGAAAAGGTTTACCGCGAATCGCTCGAAGGGTTTGCCACCCGCCCGCGCCGTGTAGACACCCAGGGCTTCCGTGGCCGAAAAGCTGCAGCGGCCCGAACTGCCCCGCGACAGGGCGACCGTTTCTCCCCTGGGCGTGCGGACATCCAGGGCCGCTTGCGAATCGGGCGGTTCCAGCGTGACGGTGTTTCCCGGCCGCACCACGGCGCTTTCCGCCGACTGGGCATGGCCGCCCAGATAACTCAACACATTGAGCACGAAGGAGGAAAAACTGACGCGAATGGGCCAGTTCGTACCGATATAACGCTGGGGTTTGCCTTCAGGACCGTTGTGTTCGTCGATCAGCACGAACCCCATCACAACGTCCTCGAAGCCTTCCCGCGGGGCCACGGCCAACATCGGTCCGACATCGCTGTCGATCAGCGTGCTGCCGCCCGGCGGGGCCCGTAGCGGCGTCCCTTCGGCCAGCACCACGTCGCCCAGATCAACCCATTGCAGCAGCGGATGGGACACTTCCGTATCGATGATTTGCGGCAGCGCGGTCTTGGCCTTGGCCGACCAGCCTCCTGCCGGTGGCAACGTGCCGAGGAACAGCGTATTGGCCCGGGGCATCTGCGCGGGCCGGCAGCGATCGTAGATGATCAGGTCGAAGCCCCCGCCGGCAGCCAGATCGAGATAACGCTTGGTTTTGAGGAAATCGGGCCCTTCGCTGCGGACTTCGGCCAACTCGGCGGCCGACTTGGTCCCCAGGGCCATCTCCAGCGGCTCGTCGCCGCTGGTCACTAGCAGGACGCGGCAGCGCCGCGGCGGGCTGAGCACCGCCCAGGCCTCGTTGTCGCAACCCAATTGATCGCCGGTCGTGGTGATCTTCAGCCGCAGCGTGCCCTCGTCTACCGCGTCCAGCGGATAAGCGACGCCGCGGCTCTCGCCCGCGGCCAGGTCTACCCGGTCGGCGTTGATCAACTGATCCTCCAGAAACAGCTCCACCCCGACCGAGACGGCCTCCTGGCTGAAATTCTCCAGCCGCGCAAAGGCCTGCAACCGCTCGGCCCGGCGTTCCTGGCGGCCGATGCTGAAGGCCATGATGCCGACATTGGCCGCCGTGGGCTCGCCGATGGGGACGAAGACCGGTTCGAGGTGCCCCAACTCGAAGCCGGTCACCGGGCCGAACTTGCCGTCGCTGAAAATCACCAGTTTGGCTGGCATGGCCTCGGCCACGCGCACGTCGCTCATGTCTTCGGCGCTGCGGCCCGGGTTGGCCAACCCCGAGGCCACCTTCAATGCCTCTAGCAGCGACGTGGGACGCGCGGTCGGCCCGATGGCCTCCAAACTCTCCCGCAGCCGGCGGCGATTATCGGTGAACGACTGCTCCACCCGGGCCGTGTCGGAAAAACTGAGGATCATGGCCACGTCGCCGGAATTCATCTGGTCGATCAGGTCCCCGGCGCGGCGTTTGGCCTCGTCCAGCCGCGACGGTTTCACGTCGGTCGCCTGCATACTGGCCGAGTTGTCCACCAGGAGGATGAAACGCTTACCGGAAAGGTGCATCGCCCGCCAGTGCGGCCGCACCAGCGCCGCCACGGCCAGTAGGATCAACAGCAGTTGCAAAAGCAACAACAGATTCCGCCGCAACCGCTGCCAGATCGAGTTGACGTGCAGGTCTTCGATCGACTTGTGCCACAGGTACGTGCTGGGCACTTCCA
>CAYYBU010000324.1:0-4656 GCA_964469945.1 uncultured Planctomycetaceae bacterium | reverse complement strand
CAGGGGCAATCCCAAGGAATCGCACACGCGTCGGGCTAATTCGGGATGGGCGCGTCCACTGAAGAGTTTCATGTCATCCATCATAATGTGGTCGGGAGAGAAATGCCTTTTTGTCAGGCGGAAAAGGGAGACGGGCACCTTTTGCCGGAACGGCCCGGCGGCGGGCACCATGCTTGCATGGTCATCGCACAAAGGGTGCCTGCCCCCTTTTTCCCCGGCGCGAACCGTTTAGTCAACGGCTGCCATCTTGACACGAAAAGCCGTCGTCTTCCAGGGGTACTGCAAAGTTTCCTTTGCCTTTCCTCCCCGCTTCTGGTAGGGTAGAAGAGATTTGGCACCCTTGAAATATGGGAACGTTCGTATGACTCTTGGCCGCCCGCTGTTTGGGGTTCGATCGCTGCTTGTCCTGCTGTCGGCACCGCTGCTGCTGACCGTTTTGGCCGCGCCGGCCCGAACGGACGAAGATGCCGCGTCGCCGCCAAGCACCTATGAAGTGCTCATCAACGGCGAGAGTTTCCGCGTCGAGGCCAATCGGCTGGTCAAAGTGCAGAGCGCTGACAAAGCGGGCACCAGCTATCAACTGGCCGTCCGCGTGGCCACCACCCAACTGCTGCGGCTCAACACGGTGCAATTGGAATACGACATGCCAGCCAAGGTCACCGACGACCGCGGTCGCCAGCAACGCACCGTGCGGATCAAGCACGAATTGGGTTTCAGCATCCTGCTGACCGACCTGGGCGAGGCCCTGGATGCCAAGGGGCAGGAAGAAGCCATGACGATGCTCACCAAATCGGTCACCGACACCTACGGCCAGGTGAAGGGGGCCAAGCTGAAAATCGGCGCTACCCACGACTGCGCCTTCGCCGGTTCCGCGGGCCGAACGACCACGATCTCCTACACCGTCCGCCAGGGGGAGCAGGATTTCGTTCATACTTGCCAGGCATGCGTGCTCAGTGGTCCGAAGTTCTCGGTCACCTGTTTGATCCAGTATCTGGACAACGACCGGAAGGACGTCCTGCCGTTGGTGAAAAAGACGCTGAATTCGCTGAAGGCGCGGCAGTGAGTAAATGAAAGGACGCGATCCTCGGAATCGCCAAGCCCCGGGCGTCTTTCTCCCGCCTTGACACTCCGGGCAAGTGGGTTAAAATGTGGGGTTTCCCTGGGCGTGAACTGTACCGCCCGGGGACGCTGTTTTTCCTCAACCTTCAACACCTGTCCCCAAGGTCATTTCGCCGGGAGTACCTGCCGTTGGAAGCAGCCATGCAAAAGGCCGACGTCCTCATCGAGGCGCTCACCTGGATCCGCCAGTTTCGCGGTAAAGTGACCGTGATCAAGCTGGGCGGGAGCGTGCTGGAAGACGATCGCGCCATGGTCCACCTGTTGCTGGACATCGTCTTCATGGAGACGGTGGGCATGCGGCCCGTGGTCGTCCACGGCGGCGGCGCCGCCATCAGCCGTGCCATGGCGGCCGCCGGACTGGAGCCCCGCTTCGTCGAGGGCCGCCGCTATACGGACGACGCCACGCTCGAAATCGTCGAGCGCGTGCTGGCCGGCGAGGTCAACGAGCAGCTCGCCCGCCGCATCATCGAGTTGGGCGGCCGCGCCGAACCGCTCAACTTCCGCACCACCAACGTGCTCACCGGCCAACGCATCCAACTCGACGGGAAAAACGGCGAGCTTATCGATCTGGGGCACGTCGGCCGCGTCACCGCCGTCGATCGGGCTACCATCGAGCACCTGTGCTATGCGGGCATCGTGCCGGTAATTCCCTCGATGTGCATGACCCAGGAGGGCGAAAAGCTCAACGTCAATGCCGACACGGCCGCCACGGCCGTCGCCCAGGCCCTGCAAGCGGAGAAGCTCGTCTACCTCAGCGACGTCAATGGCGTCCGCCGCGACAAGAACGACCCCGACACGCTCATGCACTCGCTCACCGCCGCTGAAGCTCGCGAGCTGATCGCCAACGGCGCCATCGAGGCGGGCATGATTCCCAAGGTGCAGGCCTGCCTGGAGACGCTCGAACGCGGCGTCAGCAAGATCCATATCATCGACGGCCGCCTGCGGCACTCCTTGCTGCTGGAAGTGTATACCAGCAAGGGCGTGGGCACGGAAATCCTGAAAAACGGTAAACCATGACCTCCGCGGAAACATTAAAACTCTTCGATCGTTACGTGATTGGCAACTATGGCCGCTTTCCCGTGGCCTTGGTCCGCGGCGAAGGCTCCTGGGTGTGGGACTGCGAGGGGAACCGCTATCTGGACCTGTTTCCCGGTTGGGGCTGCAACCTGCTGGGGCATTGCCCGCCGCCGGTCGTGGAAGCCGTCCGCGAGCAATTGGGGCAGTTGATCCACGTGCCCAACACCTGGCACACCGAGTTGCAAGGCCGTTGGGCCCAGGCGCTCTCCGAGCGCAGCTTCGGCGGCCAGGCGTTCTTCTGCAACTCGGGGACCGAGGCCAACGAGGCGGCCATGAAGCTGGTGCGGCTGCACTGCATGCCCAAGCACCGCTACAAGATCATCACCTTCGAGGGCGGCTTCCACGGCCGCACCTTCGCCTCGACCACGGCTACGGCGCAGCCGAAATATCACGCCGGCCTGGGCCCGCTCATGGCCGGCTTCGTCTACGCCCCCTTCGGCGACCTGGAAGCGGTCGCGCGGCTGATCGACGACGAGACGGCCGCGCTGATGATCGAACCCATCCAAGGCGAGGGCGGCGTCCGCATCCCGCCCGACGGCTTCCTCGCCGGCCTGCGCACGCTGGCCGACCAGCACGATTTGCTGCTGATTTTCGATGAGGTGCAGACCGGTTGCGGGCGGACCGGCGATTGGTTCGCCTACCAGGGCGTCGGCGTCACGCCCGACATCATGACGCTGTCGAAATGCATCTGCGGCGGACTGACCGGCGCCGCCATGCTGGCTAAGACGGAGATCGCCCCCAGCTTGCGGCCGGGCATGCACGCGGCCACCTTCGGCGGCAACCCGATCGCCGCCCGCGCCGGCCTGGCCGCCATCGAGATGATCGAATCGCAAAACCTGCTGGCCGCCGCCAAGCGGCTGGGGGAGTTGTTCCGCAGCCGCTTCGAGCAACTGCAACAGGAGTGCGACCTGGTGCGGGAAGTTCGCGTCCGCGGCACGATGATCGGCATCGAGCTGGCGATCGAGGGGGCGCCGATCGTCAAAGCCTGCCTGGAGCGCAAGCTGCTGATCAACTGCACCCACGGCACGGTGATCCGCCTCTTGCCCGCCATGAATCTTTCCGAAGCCGACGCCCACCAGGGCTGCGATATTCTGGCCGACGTGTTGAAGCGTCAGGGGGCCACATGATGCGACATTTGCTGACGATGGCCGATCTGACCGCGGCGGAAGTGGAACGCATTTTTTCCATCACCGAAGACCTGAAGACGAAGTTCACCCGCGGCCTGCGCGAGCCGCTCTTGCCCGGTCGCGTCATGGCCCTGGTCTTCGAGAAGCAGTCGCTGCGCACCCGCGTGAGCTTCGAGTCGGCCATGGTCCACTTGGGCGGCAGTTCGCTGTTTCTCGGCTCCGAGGTCGGTTTTGGCCGCCGCGAGAGCGTGGCCGATTTTGGCCGCGTGTTGAGCGAATACGTCGACGTCATCGTGGTCCGCGCCAATCGTCACGCCACCGCGGTCGAACTGGCCGAGCACTGCAATTGCGCGGTGATCAACGGCCTGACCGACTTCGGCCATCCCTGCCAGGCCATGGCCGACATCTACACCATCCACGAATTGGTCGGCCGGCTCGAGGGACGCACGGTGGCCTGGATCGGCGACGCCAACAACGTGGCCCGCAGTCTGGCCATCGGCTGCGGCAAGACGGGCATGCGGATGGTGATGGCCACGCCGGAGAAATACCAGTTCAGCCGCGAGTCGTTGGCCTGGTTGAAGTCCAAGGTGCCGTCGCTGGACTTGGTGGTAACCACCGATCCGGCCGAAGCGGTCTGCGATGCGGTGGCCATTTACACCGACGTTTGGGCAAGCATGGGTCAGGAGGCGGAGCGCGACGTGCGGCGTCACGATTTCGCCGCTTATCAGGTCAACGGTGCGCTGTTGTCGCACGCCCAGAAAGGAACCGTCTTCATGCACTGTCTGCCGGCCCATCGCGGCGAGGAGGTGACCGACGAGGTGATCGACGGCCCGCAGAGCGTGGTGGTGCAGCAGGCATCCAATCGCATGCACGTGCAAAAGGGCATTCTCGCCTGGCTGCTGGGGGCGAAGGGGTAGAGGGCGAGTTGGGCAGCGAAAGAGCGATTCGGCCATTTTCGTTGAGTTGCGAATTGCCACTTGACCGGTGCCGGTATCCATGTAATAATTAGTCTGTGAGAAATCACGCATAGTCGAACTGGCGTCGTCGTCAGGCGGCAAGGCCTACGGTCGCGAAAGCGGCCGTAGTTGCTTCTTGGGAGCGATCTTCCTGCGGCTCTCACTGGGCCGGACATGGAGCGAGCGAAATGCAGATCGCTTATCTCGACGAGTACAACCGCATCCTGGAAATGCCGACGTTCGGCAACAGTGAGAACCACGCGCCCTTGCAGATTGTGGACCTCCTGTGTCCGCCGTCCTCTTCCCGATTGCCGCGTTCAGCTACTGCCTGGGACACGTCAACAACGTTCACGTGAGCGCCAATTACCGTATCTTGA
>CAYYBU010000323.1:0-4659 GCA_964469945.1 uncultured Planctomycetaceae bacterium | reverse complement strand
ACGCGGATCATGTACTCGCCAAGCTACACTTGGCCTAATTTGCAAAAGTCCAGTACAAACTGACGCCGGGCAGATGCCGCATCCAACCTAACCATACCACTAAGGTCATCTTAGCCGATTTTCGGCGCGACCGCCAACCCTTTCGGACGTAACGCCGTCAACTGGAGCGCCGGATGTGGGCGACCTGCCCGTCCGATTCGGAGGGAGGGCGAACCAGGCGTTTTGTAACGCTCCGACAGCACCTGTCTGTTGCGCAAACTTTGGCGCGCATTTCTTTTGCAATACGTATTTCGGGCGTTTCTTTCGATACTAACCGATATACCGGCCAAACCGGTGGGATCGTAGCAACCGGTGCTATTGGACTGGCCGGACTAAACAGGAGGGCATCGAGCCCGCAAAGATTACCTTTCCCCTACTTCTTTCCCAGCCGAAAAGGAGCCGCACATGGTTGCCAAGCGGGGTTGCCGAAACTATTCGTTGCTGGCTCGGAGATGCGGACTCCCCGTACTTTTCGGGCTCTTGATGCTCGTTTGGGCCATCAACCGGCCGGGGGCAGCCTCGGGCGGCGATCCAACGGGCCGATGCTTCTTTTCCGGCCGTATCTGTCGACAGTACGTGCCGTCGTCTTGTGATGTCTGCGATGGCCCGGCGGGGACCTGGTACTGGCTGCGGAGCCCCGACGAGGAGAAGCGGGCGGTCGCGGCGCTCTACAATCGGTACTGCATCCGCTGCCACGGCGTGGACGGCCGCGGTGTTTGGGACATTCCGGATGTACCCAACTTCACCAACCCGCGTTGGCAGACGTGCCGTTCCAACGATCAGTTATCGCGAATCATCCTCGAGGGTCGCGGCGCAGTGATGCCGCCGTTTCGCGGCACCATGTCGCTGGAAGAGGCGTGCGCGATGGCACGCTATCTCCGCACGTTCGTGCCCGCTGCGGAAGTCTCGCGTCCCAATTTGGAAAAGCCGGCAATTCCGCCTGCCAAGAAGTAGCCCCCGTTACGGAACCTCATGGTCATGTCGCAAAAGCCCATCCACGCACTGCTTTTAGCCGCGGCATCATTCGTGGCGATCTGGCCCGGCGCGATCCAATCGTCCATGGGGCAAGGCCCTGGCAGCCAGTCGGGCACGATTTCTCCAGTCGCGGCGGCGCAACCCGCCGCTGGTTGGCTTGTCGAGGGCCCGCCGCTGCTGCTCAATCCGTCGCCGCCGGCGATGCCCCAGCCGCCGGTGACGCCGCTACCGGCCACGCAATTGGCGGCGGGCGCGGCCCCGCCGACAGCACCTCCCGCCACGGCCCCGGCGGCCGAGAGCGATGCGGCGCGTGCCGCAAGGCTGGATCGGCAAGTGGAGTTGCAAGGGAAACAGATCCAGGTGCTGCAACAGATGGTTCAGGTGTTGGGACAAGAGGTGCAAAAGCCGCCGGTCCCCGCGGCCACCGAGGAATTGCAGGTCCAAACCGAGGCATTGCAGTCGCGCGCTCAGCAGGCGGCCGGCCGCGATCAGGAAATCGCCGGCGCGGTCGATGACCTGCGCGAGCGAATGGACGCCCAGCAGCGTGATGGCCCCGCCTTGCCCTCGCAGTTGAAACAGCTTTTCCTGCCCAGTGGCACGATGGAGTCGCCGCTGAGCATCAATGGGCAGTTTCTCACCGGCTATACCCAGTTCCAAGGGCAACCGGGGCTCTTTGAAACGCCTGATTTCTCCCCCTATTTCCTCATGAAACTCGACGAAGACTGGCTCTTGGCGGCCAGCATCGACATCGGCTCCGACGGCGTGAGCTTGGGCGAGGCGCAATTCAATTGGTTCGTCAACGACTGGTTGACCGTGGTCGGCGGTCGTTACCTCACGCCCATCGGGTTCTTCAACGAACGGCTCGACCACGAGTGGATCAACAGGCTTCCGGATGCGCCGCTGATGTTTCGCCAGGTGTCGCCGCAGATTTCCACCGACGGCCTGGAAATCCGCGGCGGCCATTACCTTTTCGATTCCCCGGTGAAGTTCGAGTACGCCTTCTATGGCGGCAACGGTTTCCAGATCACGCCCAACCAGCCTCCGGGACTGGCCGACGTGGCCGACCTGGAAGCGATCAGCGGCGGCCCGGACCAACTGAACGCCAATGCCGTGGGTGGGCGGCTCGGCCTATGGATTCCCAAGTGGGGCTTGACCGCCGGGGCGTCCGGATACCACAACACCCATTACTTGGTCGGCCTGCCGGGCGACTACGACCTCTGGCAGTTCGATGCCGGTTGGCGCAAAGGCGACTGGGACGTGCGTTTCGAATACGCCAATGCCTTTCAGCAGGCGGACGCCGCGATCGGCCAGAACATCAGCCGTAGCGGCCTGTACGCCCAGGTGGCCTATCGGCCCTATGAGGCCGCCAATCGGTTCCTCAGCAAAACCGAGTTCGTCTATCGCTACAGCATGGAACGGTTCCAAGGAATCGACCCGACGGCCCTCGATGTGACCGCGTTCGCGACTCCGGTGGACGTGCCGGTCGATCGCGATCAGCACACCATTGGCGTGAACTACTGGTT
Organism: uncultured Planctomycetaceae bacterium; assembly: GCA_964469945.1. GTDB lineage: Bacteria > Planctomycetota > Planctomycetia > Pirellulales > Thermoguttaceae > CAYYBU01. Next base: position 2,122 of record CAYYBU010000323.1, on the reverse strand, counting down.
CTACCACGCCATGGTGCTGAAGTTCGCCTACGAAATCAACCAGGAACGGGGCTTGAACTTGCACGACAATTTGTTCATGTCCCAGTATGTCTGGGCATTTTGAGCACACGATACGCAACGTACAACGGGCTCGATGGAGACGATGGTCATGACGAAGATTCACTGCGGATGGTGGATGGGGATATTGAGCGTGGCGGCCGGCGCCATGGTGACCTTGGGTTGCCAGAACACGCCGGTCGATACGTCCGAATACGCGCGCGGGCCCGCCCCGCTGCGGACCCCTTCGCCAGCCGCGGCGAATCCTTGCAGCTATGAAGACTCGCTCACCGGCGGCGAGGTGTTTGCCATGTATTGCGGCGGCTGCCACAACGTGCGCGCCTTGGCGGAGCGGCCGTTTGCCAGCTACCAGAATGTGGCCGCACACATGCGGGTACGGGCCAACCTGACCGGCAAGGAGTACGCCAAGCTCATGGCCTGGATGCGTCGCTGGAACGACGTGCCGCCACCCAACCCGGCGCTGCAGCCGTCGCCAAAACGACTCATGTTTGCGCAACCCATTGCGGAACTGCGCGACCAGAAGCCGCCGGCGGCCGAAGCGGCTCCCCCGGCGCAGCCCCAGATGCCCTTGCCGCCGTCGCCGCCGCCCGCGCAGCCCTGAAACGCGATTGGAAAAGGGGTGTCAGGTATCAGTTCACGGATTTCAGATCTCGAATCTCGTAACCGTTCACAAGGCGGGCGGGGACTGGTCCATTTTTCGGCCGTTCGGGGCGATTTACCGGGAGGACGTAGTCCGAAAACATGGACCTGTCCCCTTCTTCCCCCCTATGGCTTGCCACCGCGGGGCGATAGCTCTTGGAGCTGCTTCTGCAACTCGTTCCATTGCTGCTGCAGGTCATCGTATTGGCGCTGGCTGGGGTCGGCCCCCGGTCGCGGCGGCTTCTGCTCCAAGGGGCCGAAGGCGCGCACGTAGGCGATCAAATCCCGGATCTCTTGGGGCTTGAGTTTGTCGCCAAAGGCGGGCATCAGTCCACCCTTGCCGTTCTCAACGGAGGCCCTTAACTGCGCATTACTGCGGCTGCGCTGCCAATTCGGATCGACGAAGTCGGGAATCGCCGGCATGGTGGGACGCATGGCCGTGCCATGACCGTCCGTCCCATGGCACGTCAGACAATACTGGCGAAAATTGGCCGTGGCGAAATGCAAGCGATCGCTCGTCTCGCTCGGCGCCGGCACGGCACTAACTTCCGCGCCGGAGATCGGCCGTGTCTCCACCACCGGCGGCGGCTGTGGAGCCAGCGGCTTTACCACGGCCTTAGGGGGTTTTTCCTTCGGCGCGACGAATGCCAGGGACGGACCTTCCGCCGCTGGGGGCTTTTCCACGGGAACGATCTGTTGGCCCCCCGCGAACTTCCTCACATAGGGCACCATCTGCTCCACCTGGGCGCTGGTCAGTTTGCCCTTCATCGGCAACATGAACTTGCCCTTTCCTTCCAAGATCGAATGTCGCAAGTCTGCATCCCTGCGCGCGGCTTGCCACGCGGGAGCAGTGAAATCGGGGATTTCCGCCATGGCCGGCCGCACGGCACTGCCCCGGCCGTCGGCGCCATGGCAGGCCAGGCAGAAATCGCGGAAGATTTGTGCCGGTGGCGGGCCCTCTTGGGCAGCCCGCGGAGGCGATTCCTTCGCCGCCGAGGGCTCTACCGCGGAGATCTTGGCCGCTGCCGGAGCCGGCGACTTGACGGCAATGGGCTTGGCTGGCGGGGCGGGCGTCGCTGCCGCATCCACCGCGAACGCCCGCAGGTAAATCGTCAGCCCCAAGATCTGCGCTTGGGTCAGTTTCGCGCCGAACGGCGGCATGCGCGGCTGGCTGCCATCCTGAATTTGATGGGTGATTTCCATGTCCGTCTTGGCGATCTGCCATGCCATGCTACGGAAATCGGGAATCGTCGGCATGGCCGCACGGACCGCTTGGCCGCTGCCGCTGGCGTCGTGGCAGGCGGCGCAGTTTTCCTGATAGATCCGGGCAATATCCATTTTTTGGAGTGGGCCCGCGGGGGGCACTGCCGACGGCTGCAAGGCGATCGCCGTGGCCGGTTCGGGCAGCCGCACGTCGCTGGCAATC